>NZ_JBSHKH010000007.1:0-145532 GCF_053643595.1 Streptomyces sp. NPDC055506
TACCGGTGGACTGCTGGCCGAGCTGCTGGCCTTGTTCGACTCGGGTGTGTTGAGTCCGTTGCCGGTGCGGGTGTGGGATGTGCGGCGGCCCTTTCTTATGTGCGGCGGCCTTTTCGTATGTGCCGTACGGCCGCCGGCTCAGCCCTGCTGGAACAGCTCAGCGGGCAGGGGCTTGAGGAGGGCGTACAGGTCGTCCGTGATGGGGCGGTCCCAGGCGGCGATGGTCACCAGGACGTTGTCGCTGCGGTCGAACTGCACGCAGGAGATCCGGCCCTCGGAGAGCTTGACGCGGCGGACGATCAGGAGGTTGTCGCCCTGCATCACCGGCACGTCCTCGGTGCTGACGACGGTGACCTCCTCGTCGTTCTCCAGTGCCAGCAGCAGCTGGGCCACCTCGAAGGGGACCTGCCCCTCGGGGACCTCGCGCGCCGGGGAGCCCTCGGGCAGGTTGCCGATGATCATCGCGGGGCCGCGGCCGCCGAACAGGTCGTAGCGCAGGAAGACGCCCTGGCAGGTGCCGTCGGGGGCGGGCAGCAGTCCCGCACCGAGGTTGCCGGGCCAGTCGCCCGGGTCCATGGCCAGTACGTCGAAGTCAGGCCCGGCGGGAGTGGCGCTGCGGCGGCGGAGGAACGACATGTCGCCAATGGTACGTGCCCCGGCCTGCGAAGTGCCGGGCGGGCGGCGGCCCGGTCGGCCCGCGACAGGGCCTCAAGTCGTCGTCCGGTGCCGTTGGTGGTGGCGGGCGACCCGGGCGCGGTTGCCGCAGGACGGTTTGCACCACTCCTGGCGTGGGTGCTCCTTGAGGAAGTACCGCACGCAGCGCGGTGCGTGGCAGGCTCGCAGCCGGTCGCGGTCGGGGCTCGCGAGGAACGCGATCACGGCGTGCGCGAGGGTCGCCGTCAGGTCGTCGGCGCCATGTACGGGCCGCTGGTGGACGACGGGTCCGGCCTCCCGGGGCCAGTGCAGGACCGGCACGGTGGGGGTGCGGGCGGCTGCCTCGTTGAGCCGCCGCACGGCCTCGGTCTCGGGCAGGAGGCGGGCCGCGTCCGCAGGGCTGGGCTCGCCGGGGCGCACGGCGCGGGCGAAGAGCGCGCGGGTAGCGGCACGCAGCTCGCGGACGGCGGCGAGCCGCTCGGCGTCGGCGGTGACCACCTCGGTGTCCGGCAGGACCTCGGCGTGTGCCCGGACCCAGGCGGTCAGGTCCGCCGGGTCGGTCAGATCGTCGGCCACGCCGCCGTCGCCGTCGTGCCGGACGGTGAGGGCCAGGTCCAGGGCGAGCCGGGCGTCCCTGCTGATCGGTTCCCGCATGGGGCTAATGATAGGCCTGGCGGTATCCATTACAGCGCGGTCAGTCCTCGGGCGGCGCCGGCGGGACCACCGCGACGGGGCTCGCGGCGTGCAGCAGGACGGCGTGGGTGACCGAGCCCATCATGCGGGCGGGTGCCAGCAGGTGCCGGCGGTGCCGGCCCACCACGACGAGGTCGGCGTCCCGGGAGGCGGCCACGAGGTGCCCGGCCGCGTCGCCCGCAGCGGCGAGCGGCTCGGCCCGGACGTCGGGGTGCCGTTCGCGGTACGGGGCGAGGAAGCCCTCGGCGAGCACCCGGGCCTCGTCCTCGATGACGTCCTGGTCGACCACCGGCGGGGGCATCTCCCCGGGCATCATCCAGGGCTGCGCGGGCCACGGGTAGGCGGCGACCGCCTGGAGCCGCGCGCCGCGCCGGGCGGCCTCGGCAAAGGCGAACTCGAGCGTGGCCTCGTCGGGGCCGTCCACCTTCAGGCCGACGACGACCCGCGAGCCGGGGCCCTCGGATGTCTCGTCCCGCACGTCGCCCGCGGCCCGGGGCACCACGACGACGGGGCACTCGGCGTCACGGGCGGCGGCCATACCGTTGGAGCCGAGCAGCAGGCTGGCGAAGCCGCCGCGGCCCCGGGAGCCCAGCACCAGCAGCTGGGCGGAGGCTCCCAGTTCGGGCAGGACGGCGCTGACCACGCCCTCCAGTGCGACGTACTCCGTGTCCGGCTGGTCAGCGCGTCCTTCCAGCCGGGTGCGGACCCGGTCGAGGACGGGGTCGTCCTGTGGGTCCGCCGGCCCGGCGGCGAGCATCTCGGGCTGTGCCCAGTGGGCGTACTGGCGTACATGGACCACTCGCAGGGGCGCCGAACGCCGACGGGCGGCGTCGAGGGCCCACTCCAGGGCGCGCAGACTGTCGTCCGAACCGTCGACCGCCGCGATGACCGGCAGGTTGCTCACGGGTTCCTCACCTCCGGGATACGACCGTCCCTTCCGGGGGCCAGCCTGGCTCAGGTGCCGGCCCCGGGAGGATGTCTCGGGTCGCGTGTCCGGAAACGCGGGCGCAACACCCCCGGATCAGCCGTCGGATCACGGCCGTCCGGGACGGCTCACCCGGCCCGCGTCACGTGAGGTCGAACTCCCCTTCCCGCGCTCCCGACACGAACGCGCCCCACTCGTCGGGCGTGAAGATCAGGGAAGGGCTTTCCGGGCGGCCACTGTTCCGCATGGCGATGAAGCCCTCCACGAAGGCGATCTGGACATCTCCCACGCCACGGCTGCTGGACTGCCACGCCGCGTTGGTGAGGTCCAGATCCGGCTTGTCCCAGCCCATGAGCGGGCGCTGCTGGGTGGTGGTCTCGGCCACGTCCGTGCTCCTCCCGATTCGTCGTCCGCGGCCAGCCTAGCGATCGTGTCCCACGGCCAACAGGGCACGTGAGGGGGACCTTTCAGGAGTCGTCCCGGGAGTCGTTTCAGGACGCGGGGGGCTGTGCTCCCACGAGCCACATCGAGAAGAACTGCGATCCGCCGCCGTAGGCGTGTCCGAGGACCCTGCGGGCGCCGTCCACCTGGTGTTCCCCGGCCTGTCCGCGCACCTGGAGCGCCGCCTCCGCGAAGCGGATCATGCCGGAGGCGCCGATGGGGTTGGTGGACAGGACGCCGCCCGACATGTTGACGGGCAGGTCGCCGTCCAGTTCGGTCACGCCCGCCTCGGTGAGCTTCCAGCCCTCGCCCTCGCCGGCGAAGCCGAGGTTCTCCAGCCACATCGGCTCGTACCAGGAGAAGGGCACGTAGATCTCGGCGCCGTCGATCTCACGGCGGGGGTCGGTGATCCCGGCCTGCCGGTAGACGTCGGCCGCGCAGTCCTGGCCGGCCCGCGGGGAGACGAAGTCCTTGCCGGCGAAAAGGGTCGGTTCGCTGCGCATCGCGCCGCCCAGCATCCAGGCGGGCGGTCGTGGTGCCCGGGCGGCTCCGGCGCGGTCGGTGAGGATCATGGCGCAGGCGCCGTCGGAGGAGGGGCAGGTCTCCGAGTAGCGGACCGGGTCCCACAGCATGGGCGAGGCCGTCACCTTCTCCAGGGTGATGTCGTGTTCGTGCAGGTGGGCGTAGGGGTTCTTCAGCGCGTTGCGCCGGTCCTTGTAGGCGACGAGGGCGCCGATCGTCTCGGGTGCGCCGCTGCGTCGCATGTACGCGCGTATGTGCGGGGCGAAGAAGCCGCCGGCCCCGGCCAGCAGGGGCTGCTGGAAGGGGATGGGCAGGGACAGGCCCCACATGGCGTTCGACTCGGACTGTTTTTCGAAGGCGAGGGTGAGGACGGTGCCGTGGACGCGGGCCGCGACGAGGTTCGCTGCGACGAGCGCGGTGGAGCCGCCGACCGACCCGGCGGTGTGCACGCGGAGCATGGGTTTGCCGACGGCTCCGAGCGCGTCGGCGAGGTAGAGCTCCGGCATCATGACGCCCTCGAAGAAGTCGGGCGCCTTGCCGATCACGACGGCGTCGATGTCGGCCCAGGTCAGCTCGGCGTCGTCGAGCGCCCGTCGCGCCGCCTCCCGGACCATCCCGGCGATCGACAGGTCCCGGCGTGCCGCGACGTGCTTGGTCTGGCCGATGCCGACGACGGCCACGGGCTCCTTGCTCATCGGGGTTCCCCTTCGAGTACGGCGACCAGGTTCTGCTGCAGGCAGGGGCCCGACGTGGCGTGGGCGAGGGCGCGGTCGGACTCGCCGCGGTGGACGCGGGCGGCGGCCTCTCCGAGGCGGATGAGGCCGGCGGCCATGATCGGGTTGGCGGCGAGGGCTCCGCCGGAGGGGTTGACGTGGACGCCGTCGTCGAGCCGGAGGGCCTTGCGCAGGACGATCTCCTGCGCGGTGAAGGGCGCGTGCAGCTCGGCGGTGTCGACGGGCCGTTCGAAGGCGCCGGCCCGCTCGGCGGCCAGGCGGGTGGAGGGCGAGTCGGTCAGGTCGCGCACGCCGAGGCCGTGGGCCTCGATGCGGTGGTCGATGCCCCGGATCCAGGCGGGGCGGGCGCACAGTTCATGGGCCCGGTCCCCGGCCGCGAGGATCACGGCGGCCGCGCCGTCGCCGATGGGCGGGCAGTCGCCGGTGCGCAGGGGCCGTACCAGGTAGTCGCCGTGTGCCACGGGCCCCTTGAGCTGTGCGTGCGGGTTGGCGGAGGCCGCCTCCCGGTTGCGGGCGGCGACGGCCGCGAGGGCGGGCTCGTCGGTGTCGCCGGCGTCGATGAGTGCCTGTGCCTGGAGGGCCGCGAGCGCCACGGAGTCGGGCCACAGGGGTGCCACGTAGTAGGGGTCGAGCTGGCGGGTCAGCACGTCGCGGACCGGGCCGGGTGAGGACTTGCCGTACGAGTAGACCAGGGCGGTGTCGGCGTCGCCGGTGAGGAGCTTGGTCCAGGCCTCGTACAGGGCCCACGCGCCGTCCATCTCGACATGGGACTCGGAGATCGGCGGCCAGGCGCCGACGCCGTCGAGGGCGAGGGTGAAGGAGAAGGCGCGGCCGGCGAGGTAGTCGCTGGAGCCGGAGCAGGTGAAGCCGAGGTCGGCGGTCTTCAGGCCGGTCCGGTCGAGGACCTCGTGCAGCACCGGCATCAGCATCTCCACTTCGGAGAGCTCCTCGCTGGTGCGCCGGTGGGCGGTCTGGGCGAAGGCGACGACGGCGATCTCGCGGCCTCGCGGTGCGCTCGTCACAGCAGCTCCTTGTAGGTGTCGTAGTCCGCGTCGGGTTCGCCCGTGGGCCGGTAGTGGTCGGGGTAGCGGGCGCCCTCGGTCCAGACGGGTTCGACGCGCATGCCCATGCGGACCTCGTCGTAGGGGATGCCGCCGATCCGGCCGTGCAGCGCGAGCCCGGCGCCGTCGAGGGCGATGTGGGCGTAGACGTACGGCACCTCGATGTTGAGGTTCTTCGCCTTGATGTTGACGATGCAGAACGTGGTCACCGTGCCGTGCGGCCCGACCTCGACCTGTTCGTCCGTGGCGACTCCACAGGTGGGGCACGCGCCCCTCGGCGGGACGTAGACCTTCCGGCAGGAGGTGCAGCGCTCTCCGACGGTGCGCCGGCCGCCGAGGGCGTTGATGTAAGCGGTCTGGGCGCGGCCGGGCGAGTAGGTGTAGTCGAGGCGGGCGGCGGCGACGATGCCGGTGACCGGGTCCTCGAACTGGCCGGTGGCCCCGGCGAGTTGTGCGGGGCCACCCTCGTACGGCTCGAAGCAGGCGATGTCCGTGATGGCGCCGGTGCGTTCCTCGGCCCAGCGGACACGGACGCGCATGCCCGTGTGCACGGCGTCGGGGCCCGGGGCGTCGAGGGCGTGCAGGAGGGCGGTGTCGGCGCCGTCGAGGCGGACCAGGGCCCAGGCGAAGGGGGTGGTGAGGGGCTGGCCGCGGCGGGGGGCGTGGTTCCAGGCCCAGGTGGTGACCGTGCCGGTGGGGGCGACCTCGACGAGGTCGCGGATGTCCTCGGCGGTGACGGGGTCGTACTCGACGGGCGGGACGAGGACGCGGCCGTCGCTCGCCCGTACGCCCAGCACGACGCCTTCGCGCAGGCCGGTCAGGAAGGCGCTCTGGACGGGGCCGAGGGAGCGGGTGAAGGGGAACTCGACGACGAGGGGGGCTTTGAGGACTTCGGGCATGCCACGGGGCTCCTTCGGTCAGGCGCGCGGACGGGAGGGGACGGTCAGGCGCGCTTGTAGACGGGGGGTCGTTTCTCCGCGAAGGCGCGGGCGCCCTCCTTGGCGTCGGCGGTGTCGAACACCGGCCAGCCCCGGGTGAGTTCGGCCGCGAGGCCGTCGGACTCGGTCAGCTCCGCGGTCTCGTAGACGGAGGCCTTGACGGCCTCGACGGCCAGCGGGCCGCAGGAGTTGATCTGTTCGGCGATCTCCAGTGCCTTCGCGAGCGCGGTGCCGTCGGGGACGACGTGGCCGACCAGGCCGATGGCGGCGGCCTCGCGGGCGCTGTAGGGGCGGCCGGTGAGGAGCATCTCCAGGGCGTGGGTGCGTGGGATCTGGCGTTGCAGCCGGACCGTGGAGCCGCCGATGGGGAACAGGCCCCGCTTCACCTCGAACAGGCCGAAGGTCGCCGATTCTCCGGCGACGCGGATGTCGG
Organism: Streptomyces sp. NPDC055506; assembly: GCF_053643595.1. Taxonomy (NCBI): domain Bacteria; kingdom Bacillati; phylum Actinomycetota; class Actinomycetes; order Kitasatosporales; family Streptomycetaceae; genus Streptomyces; species Streptomyces sp. NPDC055506. Next base: position 6,402 of record NZ_JBSHKH010000007.1, read on the forward strand.
TGCCCTGGAGCATCTCGGTGCCGCCCGCGACGCAGTACCCCTCGACGGCGGCGATCACCGGTTTGCGGGGGCGGTGGTGGCGCAGCATCGCCTTCCAGTGCAGGTCGGGGTCCGCCTTGAGCCGGTCGCGGTACTCCTCACCGGCCATGCCGTTCCCGGCGAGGGCCTTGAGGTCCATGCCCGAGCAGAACGAGCCGCCCGCGCCGGTGAAGACGATCGAGCGGATCGAGTCGTCCGCGTCGGCTTCGAGCCAGCCGTCGTGGAGGCCGACGAGCATCGGCAGCGAGAGCGCGTTCCTCGCCTCCGGCCTGTTGAGCGTGAGCACCAGTGTGGCGCCTTCGCGCCGCACGGTGAGGTGTTCCGTCCCACCCATGGCCAACTCCCCTCTCGAAGAACGAGAACAGGTTGCAGTAGGGAGGTGGGCACTTCAAGGGTTTTCTGACAGGTAGTCAGTTTTCTTCGCGCGGACCCTTCACAGTTGGGCCGCCCTTTGCTCTGATGACCGGCGAACCGTCCGATGCCAGGCACGTCCCGGGTCAGGAGGAGCGGTGGAGTACAACCTTGCCGACCTGTTCGAGTCGGTCGTCGACGTCGTTCCCGGCCGTGAGGCGCTGGTGTACGCCGACCATCCCGGCACGGGCGCGGAACGCCGTCTGACGTACGCGGAGCTGGACGCGGCGGCCAACCGCGTCGGCCACCATCTGCTCGACAGCGGGATACGGCCCGGTGAGCACCTCGGCCTTCACCTCTACAACGGGGTGGAGTATCTGCAGACGGTGCTGGGCTGCCTGAAGGCGCGGATCGTCCCCGTCAACGTCAACTACCGGTACGTCGAAGAGGAGTTGGTGTACCTCTACCGGGACGCGGATCTGGTGGCGCTGGTCTTCGACGCGGGGTTCACGGACCGGGTGGCGGCGGCAGGGCCGCGGGCGGAGAGGCTGCGGCATCTGGTCCGGGTGGGCACGCCGGCGCCGGGGGCTGCCGACGTGGCGTGTACGGAGTTCGCGGATGCCGAGGCCGCGGGGTCGCCGGGGCGCGGCTTCCCGGCGCGTTCGGCCGACGACCAGTTCATCATCTACACCGGCGGTACGACCGGGATGCCCAAGGGTGTGATGTGGCGGCAGGAGGATCTGTTCTTCGCGGGTCTCGGCGGGGGTGCCCCGACCGGTGAGCCGGTGAAGAAGCCGGAGGAGCTGGCCGAGCGGGTCGCGGCGGGTGGTTCCGGGATCACCTTCTTCCCCACGGCTCCGCTGATGCACGGCACCTCCACCCTCACGGCGTTCATCGGCTTCAACTTCGGGCAGCGGGTCGTGATCCACCGGAAGTTCGTGCCCGAGGAGGTGCTGCGGGCCGTGGAGAAGGAGAGGGTCAGCAGCATCTCGCTGGTGGGCGACGCGATGCTGCGGCCGCTGATCGACGCGCTGGCCGGTCCGCTGCGGCACATCGACCGCTCGTCGCTGTTCAGCGTGTCGTCGTCCGGCGCGATCATGTCGGACACGGTGCGCCGGCAGTTCCAGGAGCTGGTGCCGAACGCCATGCTGCTGAACAACTTCGGCTCGTCGGAGTCCGGTTTCAACGGCACGGCGACCGAGGACTCGGGACCCGAGCGGGGCTTCCGGATCCGGGTCCACGCCCGTACGCAGGTCGTGGACCCGGCCACGTACGAACCGGTGGCACCCGGCGAGGTGGGCCGGATCGCCCAGTGCGGACATGTGCCGCTCGGCTACTACAACGACCCCGCCAAGACCGCCGGGACCTTCTTCGAGAGGGGCGGCGAGCGGTGGGTGCTGCTCGGCGACATGGCCACGGTCGACGAGGAGGGCGTGGTCACCGTCCTGGGGCGCGGCTCGCAGTGCATCAACACCGGCGGCGAGAAGGTGTACCCGGAGGAGGTCGAGCAGGCCCTCAAGTCCCACCCGGACGTCTACGACGCGCTGGTGGCCGGGGTGCCGGACCCCCAGTGGGGCCACCATGTGGCGGCCGTGGTGCAACTGCGCGAGGGTGCGGTGCGGCCGTCGCTGGAGGACATCCGGGCGCACTGCCGTGACCGGCTCGCCGGCTACAAGATCCCGCGCCAGCTGGTGATCACGGAGTCGGTCCGGCGGTCGCCGAGCGGCAAGGCGGACTACCGGTGGGCGCGGGAGGTGGCGGTGGCGGCGGACGGGTGATTCTCCGGCCTGTCGTTTGAACCTAAGGTGACGTGCGGACGTACTGGTGGTGGCAGGCTCGGTTCACCGGGCTCTGTTTGCCATGCCTAGCAAGACCGCACGGAAGGACCTCCGGGTGTCGCTCTTCACTCGCTCCCGTCAGCAATCGGACCCGACCGGGGGCGGGGCGAAACCGGATGACGACGCGACCACGCCGGATTCCGACGACGACCCCGACGCCGCCACCGCCGTACGCGAAGAGCAGGAAGCCGCACCCCAGGAGACGCCGGACGCGACGAAGCCCGGCTGGTTCGGCTGGCGGCGGCGCTATCCCCGTACGGCACGCGGTGTCAGTGTCGGGACGACCGTCCTGGCCGGTGCGCTCGTGTTCTTCGCGCTCCTCGTGCCCAACCAGCTGGAGAAGATCGAGTTCGCCTCGTTCGTCCGCATCCCCGCCGAGGGCGTGCTGCTCGCCGGCCTGCTGCTCGCGCTGCCGCCACGGCCCAGGCGGATCGCGGCGGTCGTCTCGGGTGCGTTCCTCGGGCTCGTCACCATCCTGAAATTCGTCGACATGGGCTTCTACCAGGTGCTGGCCCGGCCCTTCGACCTGGTCCTCGACTGGATACTGATCGAGAACGCGACGGACTTCCTGAGGGAGACGTTCGGCCGGACCGGCCAGGTGCTGGCCGTGGTCGGCGTGATCGTGCTGTTCATCGCGGTGCTGGTCCTCACGACGCTCGCCATGGTGCGGCTGACGAACCTGATGGTCAGCCACCGTCCCGTCGCCGCCCGTACGACCCTGGTCCTCGGCACGGCGTGGATCACCGCCATGACACTGGGTGTGCAGGTGGGCAGCGTGCCGTTCGCCACCAAGGGCAACGCCGAGTTCATCGGCAACCGGGTGGACCAGGTGCAAGCGGGCCTGAAGGACGCGCGGGTCTTCCGGAAGCAGGCCGCCGTGGACGCCTTCGCGAAGACACCGCCCGACCAGTTGCTGACAGGGCTGCGCGGCAAGGACGTGCTGTTCACCTTCATCGAGAGCTACGGCCGTGTCGCGATCGACGACCCGTCCATGGCGCCCCGGATCGACTCGGTTCTCAAGGAGGGCACCAGCTCGCTGAAGGCCGCCGGTTTCGAGTCGCGCAGCGGCTGGCTGCAGTCGCCGGTGACGGGCGCGGGCAGCTGGCTCGCCCACTCGACGTTCCTGTCCGGGCTGTGGATCAAGAACCAGCAGCGCTACCGCAGCCTGACCACCAGTGACCGGATGACGCTCACCAACTATTTCGGCAAGACGAAGGCCTGGCGGACCGTCGGTGTCGTGCCCGGGGTGCGCCGGGCCTGGCCGGAGGGGAAGTACTTCGGCCTGGACCACATCTACGACTCCGAGCACCTCGGCTATCACGGCCCGTACTTCAGCTGGACGCCCGTGCCCGACCAGTTCAGCATGGAGGCCTTCCAGCGTCTGGAGCACGGCAAGAAGGACCGTGAGCCGATCATGGCGGAGATCATCCTCGCCTCCAGCCACAACCCCTGGTCGCCCATCGCGCGGATGATCGACTGGGAGGACCTCGGCGACGGCTCGGTGTTCCACCAGATCAAGAAGGAGGGCACCAACCCCACGGAGGTCTGGAAGGACCCGGAGAAGGTCCGCACCGAGTACCGCAAGGCGATCGAGTACTCGATCCGGAGCCTGACCGAGTGGCTCGAGCGCTACGGCGACGAGGACACGGTGCTCGTGTTCCTCGGCGACCACCAGCCGGTGCCGACCGTCACCGCCGGGGACACCGGCAAGGACGTGCCGATCACCATCGTCGCCAAGGACAAGAAAGTCCTGGACCGGGTCGCCGACTGGGGCTGGACCGACGGCCTCAAGCCCGCCGAGAACGCGCCCCGGTGGGGCATGGACAAGTTTCGCGACCGCTTTATGACGGCGTACGGTCCGCAGGGCTGAGGAACTCCTCCAAGCAGTTGGGCGAGAGCGGCGATCTGCTCCTGGGGGATCGGACTGGTCGGCCCACCACCTATCAACAGCGTGGGCATGGTGATCCGCCCCATGTGGTCCCACCACACAGGGTCCGGGGCGTTGTGCTGCCTGTGGGTGGCGAGGATCATCGCCCAGTCGTACGGCAGGTCCCCGTCGGGCCGTTGGGCGAGCGGGCGCGGGGGCCAGGGGAAAGGGCGCGGGTACGTCCTCCAGTACGAGGCGCCGTACGAGGTGCGGGCTGTGCTGGGCGAGCAGGCAGGCGACGACACCGCCGAGCCAGGAAGGCGTGCACGTCGTCGCGCATGGTCGCCTAGGCGTAGTCGCCGGGCCAGTCGCTGCGGCCGTGCCCGCCAAGGTCCGGGGCGTAGACCCGTCGGGGCCCGGCGGCCAGTGCCGGGGCGATCTCGGACCAGTCGGCCCCGTGGGCGTGGTGCGCTGTTCGGTGACCATGCCGGGCACGCTGGCGAGATGATCCCGGTCGGCCGGGCTCGCTCCGCCCACAGCAGAAGGACCCCTCACTCCCGTCCGGAGAGGAAGGCGGTCACGCGCCGCACGAACCATCCCGGATCGTCGAGCCACGGGTAGTGTCCCGCACCGGGCTGCACGGCCAACTCGGCCGCCGGGAAGGCGTCGGCGGTGCGCCGGGCGAGGGCGGGACTCGGACCACCGTCCATCTCTCCCGCCAGGACGAGTACCGATGCCGCGACCCGGGCGAGCCCGGTCCGTGTCGCGTCCGGGTCGTATGCGCCGTCCGCCCCGTACACCTCGGCCGCGTAATCGTTGGTCTCGTCATCCTCGCGGTCGGCATGGCTCCGGGCGGTGTCGTCCCACCGCCCGTAGAAGAACGGGACCAAGACGGGGTCGAAGTCCCCGGTGCCGGCCAGCCAGGCCTCGAACGCCGGGAACGCGTCCGCGAACCAGGGTTCCGACGCGCGCTGCCGGGCCGCGGCCAGCCGGTCCTCGGGCGTCGCGGGCATGCCGAGCGCCCACGGGGTGGCGGTGATCAGCGCCAGCCGTCCCAGCCGGTCCGGATGCCGGGCCGCGTAGCGCATGGCCAGACTCCCGCCCGCCGAGTGCGCGAGGACGTCCATCCGTTCCAGGCCCAGGTGTCGCCGCAACGCCTCCACGTCGTCCACTAGCCGGTCGCAGCGGTACGTCGTGGGATCCGCAGGGATCTCGGACCGCCCTGTGCCGCGCAGGTCGAGAAGCACCAACTGCCGGTGCGCGTCCAGCCCGCCCAGGTTGCCGAGGTACGCGGAGGCCCGCATGGGGCCGCCGGGCAGCACGACGAGCGGCTCGCCCTCACCGCGGATGTGGCAGGCCAGTCGGGTCCCGTCCGGGGCGCTGAAGATCGGCATGCCGTCGATCATCAGGCGCTAGCGCGGCCCGGTGGCAACGGAGTTGTCAGAGCGGGTGCAGGGACGGCAGGTCGGGAAGTCCTTCGGGAGCGCCGAACCAAGCCGCGAGTGCGACCGGGTCCGGCTGTGTGCCGGTCTCGGCGGTGATGCGGGCGAAGGCGGCACGGACGACCTCGGGGCGGTGGGTCAGGGCCCGTGCCGCGGCTGCGTCGGCGGTGTACTCGGGCGAGGCCTCCGCGCGCAGCGCGAGTCCGAGCCGGGCCCAGAGTTCGTGTCGATCGGGTTGCCGTGTCACCTGGTCGGTGGCGAGGTGGCGGGCCTCCTCCCGGCGGCCGAGGAGGCGGGCCAGGTCGCCGGGGTCGTCGACGGTGTCCTCGCCCGGGGCGGTCGCCCACCGGCCCAGCAAGGCCGTGTAGTGGCTGAGGGAGGGAACGGCGCTGTCGGGAAGCAGTACGGCAGCGGTCGTCCGGGGTGCGTGATCCGCGCCTGACCGCCATGCCTCGACGAGTTCCGAGACGGCCTGCGGGTCGGGGATCAGGTGGTGCAGCCGCCAGCGGGTGCGGTGGGCGACGACCGCCTCCGTCGCCAGCGCGGTCACCTCCTCGGGCACACCCGCGAGTTCGGTCCCTCGCGCGGTGCGCTCCCCCATCCTGGTGAGAAGCTCCCGCCCGTTCTCGTTGAGGCGCGATGTCGCGCACAGGGCGTCGTAGGCGTGCCTGGTCTGTGTGTGCCAGTAGGCGAACTGGAACTGAGCCCGCCGTCGCAGGTACTGGTCGCGGGCCTTTTGGCCGAGTGTCCGCCAGAAGTCGACCACGGCGACGAAGGCGAAAACGCCGTGGAGGAGTCCGGGCAGCGGGCGCGGGTCGTCGCGCCAGGGTGCGTAGTAGAGCTGCTCGCCGGAACCGTCGCCTGCCGTGTCGTAGAGGTCGCGCAGGTCCAGGACGGCATTCAGCTCCATGTGCCGGAACTCATGGACCAGGGTGACGGCGAGGTCCACGGCGTCCGGAGGTGTGCTGAGCACCGCTCCGCCGAACGCCCCGCTCGAGGAGAGAGACGTCATCATGCCGGCGTTGGGCTCCGGCTCGGGTCGGGGTGTGAGGGCGGTGACGGTCGCCGCGACGGCGTCGGCCTGCCGGGGCATGACGTCGGCCAGCAGTTCTCCCGCGTCGCGAATCGTCCGCCGCCAGTGGGTGACCTCCACCAGATCGAGTGGGCGCGGCGGCCGGGGCTCCGGGCTTTCGCGGTAGGGATCGATGTCCTCCAGGACGAGGTCGAGGTGCCCTCGTCCGACAGGGGTGCGCACGCGGTGCGCGGGGATCCAGCCGGGCGGGTTCGGATCGCTCCGGCTCGGCAGCCGTACCTCCGTGTCCTTGCCGTTCACGACGGCCGCGTTTCCCATGGAGACGACATGGGCCGTGACGGTTCCGGTCGTGCGCAGGTCGGCGGCGCCCAGGCCGGGGAGACAGACATACCCGTCATGCAGGGGGACGGGCAGGACGAACAGGAGCTCCGCCTTGACGGCGGCCGCCGCCACGATCGAGTGGAGATGGAGCAGGTCCGCGGGAGCCGTCCCGGTGCGGTCGGGCGGCCCATCGTGTGGTGTGTGCAGGGAGTTCAGTGCCCGGCTGAGCCAACGACCCACGGACGGGTGGAGCAGCACCGTCGTCACCGCTTCACGGTCGGTCTGCACTGCCCGCACGAGCAGATCCCGCACATCCCGGATCCGAAGGGACTCGTCACCCCGGCGGTGGGTGATCTCTGCGGCCAGGTCCAGGAGTTCGCGCAGCACGACCAGGCGGGCTCCGCGCTGCTGAGCCCGCAGCCGTTCGGCGAGGACACGGTCCTCCGTGCCGGCGGCCATCGCCTGGAGATCGGCGGGATCGGGGAAGGGAGAGCGCGCACAGTCCTCCTTGGACCGCCCGCGTACGCCACCGCCGCCCGAGGCCGGTGTGTAGCTCACCGGCCGGTCGGCGGAGCGCCGGTAGCTGACCTCCGAGTAGCCGCCGCCTCCAGGGTCGTCTCCGCCGCGGCTGACCCAAGGCCGCACGTACCGTCCCACGAGGCGTGCGGCGGCGGCGTGGGCGGGGCCTGTCAAGGCCTGTTCGAGGGAGAGGTCCGTCAGGTCGGGGGTGGTGGACGCCGGTGTGTCCTGGCCGTCGGGGCGATCGTCCATCGGGGGGTCTCCTCGTGGTGGCGCGTCAGCGCCGTCGCTGTCGGCTTCTCCGCCGGAGGTCTCGCGTTCGGCGAGTTCGGCCCGGACCCGGGCGAGATTGCGTGCGCAGCGCAGGACGTTGGGGTGCTGCTCGCCCAGCCGCCGTCTGCCTGCTTCCAGCGCGGCCTCGTAGTGCTCTGCCGCCGTCTCCAGGTCGCCGAGCAGGTGCCAGGTCGTGGCGAGTTCGTGCCGGGCGGCGATGGTGTCCGGGTGGTCGGGTCCCAGGCGGCGTTCGTCGATCTGCCAGATGTCGGCGAACTCGTCCCTCGCCCGGCGCGGGCACTCGGGGTCCGACTCGTGGTCGCGAATCAGCCGGGCGCGTTCGTGGCGGGCCATGAGCACATCGGGGTGCTCAGGGTCGAGCACCTTCAGGTATCCGCGTACGACGTTCTCGATGACCTTCTCGGCTTCCCCGGCGTGCCCGGCTTCGCGCAGAGCCCGGGCAAGGCTCACGCCGGTGGCGAGGGTGTCCAGGTCCCCCTCCCCGGCCAGGTCCTTGAACTCGCGGGCGAGCAACCGGAGTTCGGTCACCGCCTCGTCGTTCCGCCCGCGTTTGTAGGCGAGCGTCGCCAGGTCGTGCCGGATGCGCAGTATGCCGCGCGGGTGGGTCCGGGCCCGCAGGCGCATCTCGAGGGCCGCGCGCAACTCCTCCTCCGCGGTCTCGTACCGTCCCAGCTCACGCAGGACCCGAGCCCGGCCGGTCTTCGCCGACTGGAGATAGGCGTGACCGTCCGGCAGCGCGCGTGCGCAGGCCTGGGCCACGTCCTGGTACAGCCGGTCCGCTTCGGTGAGGTCTCCGATGTGGCGTACGGCCCAGGCGCGGTGGAGGGCGGCGGCGATGGTGTCCGGGTGATCGTCGCCGAGCAGCCTGGCCCGGATCGAGCCGAGTGTGTCCAGGTCGGAGATGGCTTCGCCGTACATCCCGAGGCCGCTGCGGTACTGCGCGGTCCGTACGGCGGGCTCCGTGGCCGCGGCGGCCAGGGCCGGGTCCACGAGGTCGCCCATGGGGTCGCCCTCGGGGTCGCCCTCGGGGAGCAGGGCGAGGACCGCGGCACAGTGCGGGGCGATGGCCTGCCAACGGGGCCAGTCCTTGGGGTCGAAGGTGTCGAGTGGCTTGGTGTAGTTCCCCAGCAGGTCGGTGACGAGCCGCAGCAGCAGGGGTTTGTGGGCGGTGAAGTCGGCGTGTGCGCGGCAGGCGGCCCGGACCACCGGGTGGATGGTGATCCAGCGGCTCGGCCGGTCCTTCGCTCGCGTGGGTTCGCGTGTGGTTTCGATGGTGATCAGCTGGAGACCAGTGAGGCCCTGGACCGCCTCCTTGAGCCGTTTCCCCGTGGGTTCGGGAAACAAGGCGTTGCCGGCAAGGAGTTCCGGCTCGATGAGCTCGCGGTACGGGATGGCCGCCGGCCCCAGGGCCGACAGCAGCCGCAGGAGCGGGCGGGCGAGGTCGGTGCCCCGCCGGTGCAGTAGGTCGAGGGAGAGTTCCCAGGTACTGACGATCGCCCGGCGGCTGCGCTGGTCGAGCCCCAGATCCGTGTCCGGGTCCGACGCCATGTCGGACAGCCGGGCGTCGAAGCTGGCGCGGTACTCGTCGAAGGTCTCGGGCGTCGGCGACTCCGGCCAGGGGTCTTCCAGTGCCCGGGCCAGATAGGAGCCGGCGAGGTTGAGCGCGAGGGGAAGGCCCCCGAGGTGTTCGGCGAGTTCCCGGGCCTCCTGTGGCGTACCGGCGCCCGGCGCGAGGTCGTGCAGGACTTCGGCCCCGTCATCGGCGGAGAGGATGCCGACCGCGACCCTGTGCACCCACTTCCCCCAACGATCGCTGCGGGATTCGCGGCTGGTGAGCAGCACGGTTCCCCAGGGGTTCGCGGGCGGGCGCAGCCAGCCGACGCCCTCGGCGGTGGGGGCCTTCTCCGCCGCCAGCGCCGAGTGGTCGTCGACGTTGTCCAGGATCAGCATCCAGGGGGTGGTGAGAGCGTTGAGGCAGTCCCACAGCACGTCCGCCGGGTGCGGTCCGGCGAAGTCGGCCGCTCGGGCGCCCGCGGCGAACGCGACCGCCCGCAGCGTCGCGGGAAGGGCCTCGGCGTCCGCTCCGGACACCCACCACACCCGCGTCATGGTTCCGGCGAGCCGGTGTGCCGCCTCCAGCGCGATGGTCGTCTTGCCGGATCCGCCCATGCCGGACAGTAGCCAGACGCCCGGTACGGACGCGTCGCCGCGGGCCCGCCGGATGAGGGCAGCGGTCAGGTCTCCCACCATCTCGTCCCGGCCGCGCAGCCGGTCCGATGCGATCCTGCGTTGCGGAACCGCCAGCGGTACGGCGGCCGGGCCGGACGCGGGAGGGGCGAACTGGCCGAGCGGTCCGCCCAACTGTTCCGTGGGCGGCGCGCCGTGGCCGGTAGCCTCCGTGACATCGGGTAGCTCGGCGGGCGTCAGCCCGCAGCGCAGCAGACGCTCCAAGGCGTCGAGTTCGGCCCTGGGCAGGGTCTCGGCCCAGCGGTCCACGCGGCCCGCGGCGATCCGTCCCGGCCCGTCGCTCCGGTGGTGGCGGGAGACGACGCCCACCAAATGGCCTTCGCAGAAGACGGCCGCGCCGGACATCCCCTCCCATGCGTCCTTGCCAGGGTCCGGGTCCTCCGCCGGCGGCGGGGTGACCTGCAGGTCGAGGGTGCCTTCACCCCTGTTGGAGAGTGCCAGGCAGGTAGCCTCCACGTGTTCCGTGTCCCGGAAGAGCGAACCGTCGGTGTCCGTGCGGAGCTTGAAGCGCGGGAACCCCAGCGCGGTGCAGCGCAGGGAGACGTTCCTCTCCGCGATCCGGCCGAAGGTCACGGAGAGCACCGGGGAGGTCCCCGGAGTGCCCGGGCGGACCGGTACCGCCAGCACGGCGACGTCGATGTCCTTGTGCCGCCACTCGACGTCCGCCGCCACAGTCGACTCGTCCGGACGCTCGGCCTGGAAGCGGACCTCGACCTTCGCCGCGTCCACGACGACGTGGGCTGCGGTCAGGACACGCCCCGCGGCGACGAGATACCCCGAACCGCGTCGGCGCGAGCCGCCGTTCGTAGTGACGATGATCTTGGCGGCGCGCTCAGGCACCAGCCCGCGATCGGATCGCATGCGCGCCCGGTCAGCGCTCGTCTGCGGCCTCGTCGCCCGCGATCAGGGCGGGTTGCGGTGGTCCTCCGGCGACCGGGACGGTGATGGGGTTGAGGGTGAGCTTGACGCGCTGCGTCTGCGCGTTCGCGTAGGAGCCCTTCGTACCGGCGTCGACGACCCAGAAGCGGACCTTGGCGTCGGCGCCCGCCTCGCGGGTGACGGCGACGGTCGCCTCTATCTCGACGGGCCCCGCCTCGAACCGGATGGCCTCGCCCGCGCCGTCCGCCAGTGCGGTGGTGAGCTGGCTCCGCAACTCACGGATCATGTCGGACAGTTCGATCACGACGCCCCCCTCGTGTCCGCTACCCCGCTATCCGGATGTTACCGAGCCGGGCCCGCTCCCGAGGTCTTTCCTGAGCTCCCGCTTGAGGATCTTCCCGCTGGCGTTGCGCGGGAGTTCGTCCACGAAGAGCACTTTCTTCGGTGCTTTGAAGTGCGGCAGGTTCTCGCGGACGTGGTCGATCAGTTCCGCCTCCGTGACCTCGCCGCGCGGGACGACGACGGCTGTGACGGCCTCGATCCAGTGGTCGTCGGGGAGGCCGACGACGGCGGCCTCGGCGACCCGGGGGTGGGTGTACAGGGCGTCCTCGACCTGGCGTGAGGCGACCAGGACACCGCCCGAGTTGATGACGTCCTTCACCCGGTCGACGATCGTGAAATAGCCGTGCGCGTCGCGGACCGCGAGGTCGCCGGAACGGAACCAGCCGTCGCGGAAGGCCTCGGCGGTCTCCTCGGGCTTGTCCCAGTAGCCCTCGCACAGTTGCGGGGAGCGGTAGACGATCTCGCCGGGGGTGCCGTCGGGTACGACCTCGCCGTCCTCGTCGACCACGCGCGCGTCGACGAACAGCACGGTACGGCCGCAGGAGTCCATACGGCCCTTGTGCTCCTCGGGGGCGAGGACCGTGGCGAGGGGGCCGATCTCGCTCTGGCCGAAGCAGTTGTAGAAGGCCAGCTTCGGCAGGCGTTCCTTGAGCCGTTCCAGTACGGGGACCGGCATGATCGACGCCCCGTAGTAGGCCTTGCGCAGTCCGCTGAGGTCGCGGGTGGCGAAGTCGGGGCGGTTGGACAGGGCGATCCAGACGGTGGGCGGTGCGAACAGGCTGTCCACGCGGCCCGCTTCGACCAGGTCGAGGAGCCGGTCGCCGTCGGGTGCGTCGAGGACGAGGTTCGTCGCGCCGACCGCGAGGTAGGGCAGCAGGAAGACGTGCATCTGCGCCGAGTGGTACAGGGGCAGCGAGTGGGCGGGGCGGTCGCCCGCACTGAGGTCGAGGGCCGAGATGGCGCTCAGGTACTCGTGCACCAGGGCCCGGTGCGTCATCATCGCGCCCTTGGGCAGCGCGGTCGTCCCTGAGGTGTACAGCAGTTGCACGAGGTCCTCGGGGCGCGGCTCGGGGCCGTCGTACACGGGCGCCTCGGCCAGCCGCGCGAGCAGCGAGTCGTCGGTGTCGCGCAGGGGCGTTGTCCGTACGCCGTCGGGGAGCCGGCCGGCGAGGTCCGGGTCGGTGAGGACCAGGGAGCTGCCGGACTGGCCGACGATGTAGGCGAGGTCGTCGCCGGTGAGGTTCTGGTTGACGGGTACGTGCACCAGGCCGGCCCGGGCGCAGGCCAGGAAGGCGATCAGGTAGGCGTCGGAGTTGTGGCCGTAGGCGCCGACCCGATCCCCGGGCGACAGACCCTGGTCGAGGAGGACGCTCGCCGCGCGGGAGACGGCGGTGTCGAGTTCGTCGTAGGTCCAGGTGCGTTCGCCGTACTCCACCGCGACGCGCGCCGGTGTGCGCCGGGCGCTGCGCCGTAGGACTCCGTCGACCGTGCTGCCGTGTCCGGGCGTCGTCATGACAAGTGATCCTCGGCCGACCGTCCGGGGAGGTCAAGGACCGACCGGCTCAACCCTGCCGTCGCCAGAGGCGTCCGCTGTGATGGTACTGACGTATGAACCAAGAACATTTGTACGCTCAAGTCTCCTTTCCCTCAACGACGTTGGAGGGCACGATGCGCAGCCGCCTGAGACGCCTCGTCCTCGGGGCCACGGCCCTGTTCACGGCCGCGTCCGCGTTACCCGCGGCCGCCGCCCCGAGCCAAGGGCGAGCGGAGCAGCACCTTTCCCGTGACGGCCTGTCCGCCGTCATCCGCTACACCGAGTACGGCATCCCGCACATCCTCGCGAAGAACTACGCCGACCTGGGCTTCGGCACGGGCTGGGCGCAGGCCGCCGACGAGGTCTGCACGCTCGCCGACGGGTTCGTGACCCTGCGGGGCGAGCGCTCCCGGTATTTCGGCGCCGACAAAGCCGCCGACGGCGCCCTTTCCGGGGCCAGGACGAACCTCGCCAGTGATCTGTACTTCCGTGGGGTCCGTGAGAGCCGCACCGTGGAGAAGGTGCTCGCCGAGCCCGCTCCCAGGGGCCCGAGCCGCGACGCCCGGGGCATGCTGCGGGGCTGGGCGGCCGGTTACAACGCCTGGCTGAAGCAGAACAAGATCACGGATCCCGCCTGTGCGGGCGCCTCCTGGATCCGGCCGGTCACCGAGCTCGACGTGGCCGCCCGCTCGCTCGCCATCGCCTCGATCTCCGGCGAGGGGCGCTTCGTGGACACGATCACGACCGCGCGGCCCCCGGCCGGAACCCCGGCCGCCGGGAGCGGTCCCTCCGCTCCCAAGCCCGACGCCAAGGCCGTGGCGAAGGCGGCGGACGAGCTGTGGGGCGACCCCGGCATGGGCTCCAACGCGGTCGCCTTCCGCGGTGACACGACGGCGAACGGCAGCGGCCTGCTGCTGGGCAATCCGCACTACCCCTGGGAGGGCGGGCGCCGGTTCTGGCAGTCCCAGCAGACGATCCCCGGGGAGCTGAACGTCTCCGGCGGCTCCCTGCTCGGCACCCCGGCAATCTCCATCGGGTTCAACGCACAGGTGGCGTGGAGCCACACCGTCTCGACCGGCATCCCGGCCAGCTTCCACCGGCTGACCCTGGACCCGGCCGATCCCACGACGTACCTCGTGGACGGCGAGCCGGAGCGGATGAGGAAGCGGACCGTGACGGTCGCGGTGAAGGACGGCGCGCCGGTGACCCGCACCCAGTGGTGGACCCGCTACGGCCCGGTCGTCACCTCGCTCAACTCCCAGGTCCCGCTGCCGTGGACCGGCACGACGGCGTACGCGCTGTACGACCCGAACGCCGCGAACCTCCGTTTCGCCGACACCTCGCTCGGCTTCAGCAAGGCACGGAGCACGGACGAGGTCCTCGCGTCCCTCGCACGGCACCAGGGCATCCCCTGGGTGAACACGATCGCCGCCGACCGGGCGGGGCACTCCCTCTACACCCAGTCGCAGGTACTCCCCCGGATCACCGACGGGCTGGCGGAACGCTGCTCGACGGAGCTCGGCAGGACCACGTATCCGGCGTCCGGCATCGCGATCCTCGACGGCTCGCGCGGTGACTGCGCCCTCGGCAGCGACCCCGACGCCGTGGGGCCGGGCATCTTCGGCCCGTCGAGGATGCCGACGCTCAAGAACGCGCCGTACGTCGAGAACTCGAACGGCACCCCGTGGATGACCAACGCCGACCGGCCGATCACCGGTTACGAGCGGGTCTTCGGCACGGTGGGCACCCAGCTCGGCCTGCGCACACGGGGCGGGATCGAGGACGTGGCGGCGATGGCGGACAAGGGCCGTCTGACCGTACGCGACCTGCAGCGGCAGCAGTTCGCCAACCGGGTGCCCGCGGGCGATCTCGCCGCCGGGGACGTGGCACGGGCGTGCGCCGCTCTGCCCGGCGGCAAGGCGACGGGCAGGGACGGCACGCCTGTCGACGTGTCGGAGGCCTGCGGCGTGCTGAAGGCGTGGGACCGCACCATGGACACCGGGAGCCGGGGAGCGCTGCTCTTCGACCGGTTCTGGCGGAGGCTGGAGCAGGCGGTGCCCCCGGAGCAGTTGTGGAAGGTGCCGTTCTCGGCGGCCGACCCGGTACGCACCCCGAACACGCTGAACACGGACGCTCCCGGTCTCGCCACCGCCCTCGCCGACACGGTGACGGAACTGCGGGCCGCGGGCATCGCGCTCGACGCGCCGCTCGGCGCACACCAGTTCGTCGTCCGCGACGGCGAGCGCCTCCCCGTGCCCGGCGGTGCGGGCCAGCTCGGTGTGTGGAACGTGATCCAGCCGACGTGGGACGCGGCCGGCGGTGGCTACACGGAGGTGCCGTTCGGCTCCAGTCACCTCCAGGCGGTGGGCTGGGACGGCAGCCGCTGTCCGGTGGCCCGCACCCTGCTGACGTACTCCCAGTCGTCGAACCCCGAGTCGCCGCACTTCGCCGATCAGACACGGCTGTTCTCCGGTGAGAAGTGGGTGACGTCGCGCTTCTGCGAGAAGGACATCCTGTCCTCGCCGAAGCTGAACGTCGTCCGCGTGCACGAGCGGCGCTGACCGTGCCGGGCGGGGTGCCGCTCCCGGTGGGGCGGCACCCCGCTCATCCCGCACGGCGGCCGTACATCAGCCGGCGCAGCACCGTTTCCGCGGGACCCCGGCGGCCGGCGCGTTCCAGGGCGTACGCCCCGGCCAACGTGACCAGCCAGACGGCGAACGCGAAGAGCGCCATGGTCGCGCTGCCCAGGTGCTCGCCGAGGCCCAGTCCCCAGGCGGCCAGCACCGGGGCGAAGAGCAGCGAGTGGGCGAGGTAGCAGGACAGGGACCGTTTGCCCACGGAGGCCACCGCGTTCACCGCCGTCGCACCGCGCCGGGTCGTGCGAGTGGTCCACCAGTGCACGAAGAGGGCGACGGCCGCGACATAGCCGAGGCCCGCGGCGTTGCCGGTGATGTCGCGGAGCACCGTGAGCGCTCCGGACTCGCTCTGCATGGCGTCCGGCACGCGCAGGACGCCGATGTGGGCGAGTGCGGCGGGCAGCGCGCCGAGCCAGCCGACCGCGATGCCGAGCACCGCCGTCAGGCGCAGCAGCGTGCGGTGGCGGCCCGGTTCCTCCAGGATCCGGCGCCGTGCGGCCCGGAAGCCGAGCAGGAAGAGGATGAACCCGCCGCCTACGAGGGTCAGCGGGGCAGCGACGAAGGTGACGAACAGGCCGGTCTGGAGTCGGGTACCCGCGGCGGTGAGCCAGTTCGCCTCCTGCGCTGCGTACGCCTTGAAGCCCGGGTCGGCCCCGGCGTCGCCGAACGTGCCCAGTTCGCCCCGGAGGAGGGCCGAGAGGGCGGGCCCGGCCGAGACGAGCACGATCAGGGCGACCCCGATCCAGACCCACCACTTCAGGGCGCGCTCGCCGCGCCGCAGGAAGGCCAGGCCGAGGATGAGGCTCAGCACTCCGTAGAAGCCGATGATGTCCCCCGCCATCAGCAGGGCGGCGTGCGTCAGGCCGATGACGATCAGCCAGAGACTGCGCCTGCGCAGGATCTTCGCCGCGTCGCGCGGGGCGGTGCCGGCGGCGGTCTGGCGGAGGTAGAGCTGCGTCATGCCGTAGCCGAAGAGGAAGGCGAAAAGCGGGTAGACGCGCAGGTCGAGCACGATGATCATGGTGAACTGCACGGCGTGGTCGAGCCACGAGCCGTCCACCGGCTGCCACCCGGAGGGCCCGCGCCGAGCCGCCCACAGGTGGAAGGCGGTGTTGGACAGCACGATGCCCAGCAGCATGATCCCGCGGGCGAGATCGGGGGCGAGTGCTCGCTCGCCCGGCCGTACGGCGCCACGCCGCAGTGGGCCCTCTTCGGTCGCGATCGTCATGGATTCACGCTAGGGAGGCGGGGCGCGGCCGGACATCGGCCGGAGGGCGAGCGGGCGCCGACCAAAGGATGACGCCCGTGCCCGCCCACGCGACCAAAGCCGCACCGCCGCCTACACCGGTCGGGTCCGACCCTCCCAGTACGGCTCCCGCAGCCGCCGCTTGTAAAGCTTGCCGTTGGGGTCGCGGGGCATCTCGGTGATGAAGTCGACGCTCCTGGGCCGCTTGTACCCGGCGAGCCGGTGCGCGCAGTGGTCGAGGAGGTCGGCCGCGAGGGCGGGTCCCGGCCGGTGTCCGGGGGCCGCCTCCACGACCGCCTTGACCTCCTCGCCCCAGTCGTCGTGCGGGATGCCGAAGACGGCGGCGTCCGCTACGGCGGGGTGGGCGAGCAGGGCCGACTCGATCTCGGCCGGGTAGATGTTGACGCCGCCGGAGATGATCAGGTCGATCTTCCGGTCGCGCAGGAAGAGATAGCCGTCCTCGTCGAGGTGGCCGAGGTCGCCGACGGTGAAGAAGTCGCCGATGCGGTTCTTGCGGGTCTTGGCCTCGTCCTTGTGGTACGAGAAGCCGCCGGTGTTCATCTTCATGTAGACGGTGCCGAGTTCGCCGGGCGGCAGCCTCTTGCCGTCGTCGTCGAAGATCGCGAGTTCGCTGATGGGCCAGGCCTTGCCGACGGTGCCGGGCTTCTTCAGCCAGTCCTCGGCGGTGGCGAAGGCGCCGCCACCCTCGCTGGCCGCGTAGTACTCCTCCACGCAGGGGCCCCACCAGTCGAGCATGGCCCGTTTCACGTGGTCGGGGCAGGGGGCCGCGCCGTGGATGGCGTGCCGCATGGCGGAGACGTCGTAGCGGTCCTTGTCCTCGTCGGGCAGGGCCAGCAGGCGGTGGAACTGGGTGGGGACCATATGGGTGTGGGTGCAGCGGTGGTGGTCGATGAGTCGGAGCATCTCCTGGGGCGTCCACTTGTCCATCAGGACCAGCCGGTGGCCGATGTGCAGGGACGCGCCGGCGAACTGCAGGACGGCCGTGTGGTAGAGGGGCGAGCACACCAGGTGCACATTGCCGTCGAACGGCCTGATGCCGAAGATGCCGAGGAAACCGCCGAGGTAGGCCTCCTCCGGCGGCTTGCCGGGCAGGGGGCGGCGGATGCCGCGCGGGCGGCCGGTGGTGCCCGAGGTGTAGTTCATGACCCAGCCGAGGGTGCGGTCGGCGGGCGCCGACTCGGGCTGTCCGTCGAGGAGTTCGGCGTACGGCCGGAAGCCCTCGACCGTGCCGACGGCGTAGCGGTGGGTGGCCGGGAGGCCGGCCTCGTCGGCGGCGTGGCGTGCAGCGTCGGCGAACCGCTGGTGGGCGAGGAGGACCTTGGCACCGGAGTCGGTGACGATCCAGGCGATCTCCGGTCCGACCAGGTGGTGGTTGACGGGGACGAGGTAGAGCCCGGCCTGGCTGGCGGCCAGATACGCGGTCAGGAACTCGACGCCGTTGGGCAGGACCACGGCGAAGGTGTCGCCGCGTTCGAGTCCGGCGGCGCGTAGGCCGTGCACGAGCCGGTTGGCGGCGGCGTGCAGGCGCCCGGCGGTCCACTCCTCGCCGTCGGGTGCGACGAGCACGCTGCGGCCGGGGTCCTGTGTGGCCTGGGCCCAGAAGCCCACTGCGGGTGTGCTCACGACTGTCCGCTCCTTCCGGCGATGCGGTTGACGCGGTCCACGGCCTGTTCGAAGCCGCGGGTGAGGTCGTCAAAGACGGCCTGGACGCTGCGTTCGCTGTTCATCCGGCCGACGATCTGCCCGACCGGGGTGCCGAGCAGCGGTTCGACCTCGTGCTTCTGGATGCGCGAGACGGCCTCGGCAACGAGGAGGCCCTGCAAGGGCATGGGCAGGGTGCCGGGTCCTGCCGGGTCGTCCCAGGCGTCGGTCCACTCGGTGCGCAGCTGGCGTGCGGGTTTGCCGGTCAGGGCGCGGGAGCGGACGGTGTCGCCGGAGCCGGCGGCGAGCAGTTTGCGGGTCAGGGCGGGCGAGTGGAGGTCCGCCTCTGTGGTGGTCAGCCATATGGAGCCCAGCCACACACCCTGGGCGCCGAGGCTTAGCGCGGCGGCCACCTGCTGTCCGCTGCCGATGCCGCCGGCGGCCAGCACGGGCAGCGGGGCGACGGCGTCGACGACCTCGGGGGTGAGCACCATGGAGGCGATCTCGCCGGTGTGGCCGCCGGCCTCGTAGCCCTGCGCCACGACGATGTCGATCCCGGCGTCCTGGTGCTTGCGGGCGTGCCGGGCACTGCCCGCGAGGGCGGCGACGAGCACGTGCTGGTCGTGGGCGCGTGCGATGACGTCGGCGGGCGGGGAGCCGAGGGCGTTGGCGAGGAGTTTGATCGGGTAGTCGAAGGCGACGTCGAGCTGGCTGCGGGCGACCTGCTCCATCCAGCCGGTGATGCGCCAGCCGGACGCCTCGCCCTCGGCGAGCTCCGGCACGCCGTGCTTGGCGAGGGTGTCCAGGACGAACTGCCGGTGCCCCTCGGGGATCATCGCCTCGACGTCGGCTTCGGTCACGCCCTCGACCTTCTTCGCCGGCATCACGACGTCGAGGCCGTACGGCCGGCCGTCCACGTGCGCCTCGATCCAGTCCAGGTCGCGTTTGAGCTCGTCGGGGGCGGTGTAGCGGACCGCGCCGAGCACGCCGAAGCCGCCGGCCCGGCTGATGGCCGCGGCGACGGCGGGGAACGGCGTGAAGCCGAAGACGGCGTGCTCGACTCCCAGTTTCTGGCTCAGCTCCGTCTGCATGGGCGCAGGATGCCGGAGTCCTCCGGAGGACGGAAGGGGTTTTCTGATGCTCCGTCAGATTGAGAGGCCGGATTCAGGGTCGGATTCAGGGTCGGATTCGGGGGGGGGCCTGTTCATGCGCGCCGTCTATTTGCGGAGGCGTGCGGCGGACATACTTCATGGGACATGCGAGGCGGTTGAGGAGAAGGGGTGTGCGCGGTGACCGACAGACCGGTGAGCGGTGAACTGACCCGACGTCAACTGGGCAGAGCGGGCCTGGCCCTGGGCGGTGCGCTCGCCCTCGCCCCGTTGCCCGCCGGCCCCGCCCAGGCCGCCCCGGCGACGGGACGCCACCACCCCACCCTCCACCACGGCTCCGCCGCTCGCGCCGGCCTGCTTTCCTCGCACCTTCGCCGGCTCGTCACCGACGCCGAGGCGTTCCTCGGTCCCTCCCCCAAGCACCCCTGGTACGCCGGAGCCGTCCTGCTCGCCGGACGCGGCGGCACCGTGGCCCTGCACCGGCCCATCGGCATGGCGGTGCGCTACCGGGCCTACGACGAGAAGACCGACACCGGTGTGGAGTTCCCGCCGGACGAGCGGATCCCCATGGCCGAGGACACCGTCTTCGACCTGGCGTCGGTGTCGAAGCTGTTCACCTCGATCCTCGCCGTGCAGCAGATCGAGCGGGGCAAGCTGGAGCTGGAGGGCAGGGTCGCCTCGTACCTGCCGGAGTTCGGACGTGCGGGCAAGCAGGACATCACGATCCGTCAGCTCCTCACGCACACCTCGGGTTTCCGCGCCTGGATCCCGCTGTACAGCGCGCCGACGTACGAGGAGAAGCTCGAGCTCATCTGGAACGAGAAGCCGGTGAGCGCGCCGGGCACGGCGTATCTGTACTCGGACCTGAACCTCATCTCCCTCCAGCTCGTGCTGGAGGGGATCACGGGCCGCTCCCTGGACACCCTCCTGCGGGATGTGGTCACCGCGCCGCTCGGCATGCGCCGCACCCGCTACAACCCGCCCGCCTCCTGGCGGCCGAAGATCGCGGCCACGGAGGACGCACGCCCCCCATGGTCCGGCCTGGACCGGGGCCTGGTGTGGGGCGAGGTGCACGACGAGAACGCCTTCAGCCTGGGCGGAGTCGCGGGGCACGCCGGTGTGTTCTCCGACGCGTGGGACCTCGCGGTCCTCGGCCGTACGCTGCTCAACGGCGGTGTCTACGGGCGGGAACGGATCCTCACGCCGGAGTCGGTGGAGCTGATGTTCACCGACTTCAACACCGCCTTCCCCGGCGACGAGCACGGGCTCGGCTTCGAGCTCTACCAGCACTGGTACATGGGCGCGATGGCCACGCCGCGCACGGCCGGGCACACCGGTTTCACGGGCACCTCGCTCGTGCTCGACCCGACGACCGACTCCTTCCTGATCGTGCTCGGCAACTCCGTCCACCCGGTGCGCGGTTGGCGTTCCGGGTCGGCTCCTCGGGTCGCCGCAGCGAACAACCTGGCACGGGCCGTGGCGGTCCGGCCGGTGCGGGGGCGCGGCGCCTGGTTCTCCGGGATGGCGGTCTCCACGACGGCGACGCTCGCTCTCCCCGCGCTCGACACCTCCGCGGGCGGGGCACGGCTGCGCTGTGCGCTGTGGTGGGACACCGAGCCGAAGGCCGACGTCCTGGTCCTGGAGGCGACGACCGACGGCGGCACGACCTGGCAGCCGGTGCCCTTCACGACGTCCCGCCGGGGCGAGGACCCCCGGCAGCATCCGTCGGGCTCGGTCACCGGCTGGTCCGGCCGCGTCTGGCACCGGCTCACCGCCGACGTCCCCGCCGCGCGGGAACTCGCCCTGCGCTGGCGGTACGCGACGGACCGGCTGTATGTCGGGCGAGGGTGCTACGTGGACGGGCTGCGGGTCGAGGCGGCAGGCGGCGCCCTGTTCGACGAGACCCGCCCGGCGGACGCGTCGCGCCTTCAGGCGGTGGGGTGGACGCCGTCGGCGGACTGAGGCATCACCGGGGTTCCTTCTCCAGTACCGCCATCGCCGCGTTGTGCCCGGGCACCCCGCTCACTCCGCCGCCGCGCACGGCTCCGGCACCGCACAGCAGCACGTTGGCGTGGCCGGTCTCCACGCCCCAGCGGCCGGTGCCGTCCTGGGCGTAGGGCCAGCTCAGGTCGCGGTGGAAGATGTTGCCGCCGGGCAGGCCGAGGTCCCGCTCCAGGTCGAGCGGGGTCCTGGCCTCGATGCAGGGCCGCCCGTCCGCGTCCGTGGCCAGGCAGTCGGCGAGCGGTTCCGCCAGGTGTGCGTCGAGCTGGGCGAGGGTCGACTTCAGCAGCTCCTCGCGTACGGCGTCGTTGTCCCGTTCGAACAGGCGGGCCGGGGTGTGCAGACCGAAGAGGGTGAGCGTCTGGTAGCCCCGCTCGGCCAGGTCGGGGCCGAGGATGGTCGGGTCGGTGAGCGAGTGGCAGTAGATCTCGGAAGGCGGCGCGGCGGGCAGGCCTCCGGCGGCGGCCTGGGCGTGGGCGGTGGCGAGTTGGTGGTAGCCCTCGGCGATGTGGAAGGTGCCGGCGAACGCCTCGCGCGGGTCCACGGCGCTGTCCCGCAGCCTCGGCAGCCGCTTGAGCAGCATGTTCACCTTCAGCTGGGCGCCCTCGGCCGGAGCCGGGGGTGTGCCGCCGGTCAGTTCCGCAAGGGCCTGCGGGGAGGCGTTCACCAGGACGTGCCGGGCGGCGACGGTGCCCTCGCTGTCGGCCGTGCGGTAGGTTACCTCGGCCGTACGGCCGTCCGTGGCGATGCGCAGCGCCTCGTGGCCGGTGGCGAGGACGGCGCCGGCCGCGCGTGCCGTGTCGGCCAGTGCGTCGGTGAGGGCGCCCATGCCGCCGACCGGTACGTCCCAGTCGCCGGTGCCGCCGCCGATCACGTGGTAGAGGAAGCAGCGGTTCTGCTTCAGTGAGGGGTCGTGGGCGTCGGCGAAGGTGCCGATGAGCGCGTCGGTGAGGACGACGCCGCGCACCAGGTCGTCCGCGAACCGCTCTTCGACGGTGACCCCGATCGGCTCCTCGAACAGCGTCCGCCAGGCCTGCTCGTCGTCGAGGCGGGTCCGGAGTTCCTCGCGTGTGGGCAGCGGCTCGGTGAGGGTCGGGAAGACCCGCTGGGCGACACGGCCGGTCATGCCGTAGAACTCCTGCCAGGCCCGGTACTCGCGGTCCGAGCCGGTGAGCCGGGCGAAGGCCTCCCTGGTCCGCCGTTCGCCGCCGCCGACGAGGAGCCCGGTGGGCCGGCCGTCGCGCTCGGCGGGTGTGTAGGAAGAGACGGTGCGGGTGCGGACGCGGAAGTCCAGGCCGAGGTCCCGCACGATCTTCTTGGGCAGCAGGCTGACCAGATACGAGTACCGGGACAGCCGGGCGTCGACCCCGGCGAACGGCCGGGTGGACACGGCAGCGCCGCCGGTGTGGTCCAGCCGCTCCAGAACCAGCACGGAGCGCCCGGCCCGGGCCAGGTAGGCGGCGGCGACCAGGCCGTTGTGTCCACCGCCGACGATGACGGCGTCGTACGTCCGGTGCGAGCGGGGTCCCTCGGATGCGGTCATGGTTCTTCGTAACACGGGGTGATCCGCATCGGCCAGATGACGGCGACCGGGCCCTCACGTGGGGCGTCGAGGCTGGCGGACGGGCTCTGCGGCCGTTGGCGGCAGGGCGGGCGGCGGGCCTCGGCGGCCGTGGGCGTCGATCCGGGGGACGGGCACTGCGGTGCGGGCGGCGGGCCTATCGACCGTCGACGTCCGAGCGGCCGCCGTCTGTCTTACCCGGCTGCCCGGCCTGGTTTCGCCCCTGTCACCGTCCGGCCGATGCCCGCTGCTCGCGCAGGGCCGCCACCTGGCGGTAGAGCGTCACGGCTTCGGTGTCCCGGCCCAGCTGCTGCAGGCAGTGCGCCTCGTCGTTGCGGCTGGCGAGGGTGTCGGGGTGGTCCGCGCCGAGGACGCGTTCGCGGGCGGCGGCAACGCGCCGGTACTCGGTGAGCGCGTCGGCCCAGCGGGCCAGCCAGCCCAGACCGACGGCGACCTCGCGGAGGCTGACCAGGGTGTCCGGATGGTCCGGGCCGAGGACCCGCTCGCGGACGGCGGCGACGTCCCGGGACTCGGCGAGGGCCTCCTCCCAGCGGCCCAGCCGACCGAGGTTGACGCAGCGGCCGTGGCGGGCACGCAGGGTCTCGGGATGGGTGGGGCCCTGGACGCGGGTACGGTCCTCGGCCAGGTCGCGATAGAGGTCCAGGGCCTCCGCGCTGCGGCCGAGGCGGCCCAGGCTGATGCCGATCTCGTGCCGGGCGGCGAGCGCGTCGGGGTGGTCGGCGCCGAGGGCCCGGGCACGGGCCGCTGCGACCTCACGGTAGGTCTCCAGGGCCTCGGCCCAGCGACCCAACTGGCCGAGGGCGTAGGCGACTTCGTAGCGAGTGACGAGGGTGTCGGGATGGTCCTGGCCGAGCACCCGGGCGCGGGCGGCGGCCACCTCGCGGGCCATGCGGTAGGAGTCCTCGAGTCGGCCCAGGCGGCTGAGGTTGAAGGCGAGGTTGTGCCGGCAGCGCAGGGTGTCGGGGTGGTCGGGACCCATGGTGCGCTCCCGGGCGGCGAGCACCGACGTGTACACCCGGTGGGCGTCGAAGGGACGGCCCAACTGGCCGAGCACGTAGGCCATCTCCTGGCGGGCGGCGAGCGTGTCGGGGTGATCGGCGCCATGGCTGCGGATCCTGGCCTCGGCGACGTGCTTGTACTCGCGCAGGGCGTCCGGGGCACGACCGGTGCGGCTGAGGGTGAAGGCGACCTCGTAACGGCTGGCGAGGGTGTCGGGGTGGTCGGGGCCGAGGAGGTGCTCACGTTCGGCGGCGACCGCCCGGTGCACCTCCCCCGCTTCCGCCCAGCGGCCGAGCCGGCCGAGGCTCAGCCCCGCGTTGTGGCGGCCGGCCAGGGCGGTCAGGACGTCCGGGGACGGGGCGGGCCGTTCCTCGGGGACGGGTTCCTCGACGGGCCCGGCGGCGGGCCGGGCGATCCATTCGCCGGAGAGCCCGGCGGCCGGATCCGGCGGTGTGGTGCGCAGCCCGGCACCGGCCGCCTTGTGACCGGTGGTCATGCCCTGGGTCCAGGACGGCATGCGACCCGCTCCCGCCAGCGCGTCGGGCGCGGGACGGGCCGCGAGCACGGTCGCCACATACGCGGGCGCGGCCCGGTGCATGCTGATCCGGCGGGCCAGCTCGCGCGCGTCATCGGGTCTGTGCGCGGGTTCCTTGGCCAGCAGGTCCAGGACGACGCGCTCCAGATACTCGGGCAGTTCGCTGCGGTGTTCGCGGAGCGGCCGGGGCGGGGTGTCGCGGTGGCCGACGAGGATCGCCCAGGGGTCGTCCAGGTCGAACGGCGGTACGCCGGTGGCGATCTCGTAGAGCACGCACCCGAAGGAGTACAGATCGCTGCGCTGGTCGACCTCGGTGCCGCTGATCTGCTCCGGGGACATGTAGTGCGGGGTGCCCATGGCGATGCCGGTGCCGGTCAGCCGGGAGGTGAAGCCGATGTCGTGGCCGAGGCGGGCTATGCCGAAGTCGCAGATCTTCACCGTGCCGTCGCCGAGCCGCACGATGTTGGCGGGTTTCAGGTCGCGGTGGACGATGTTCTGCTCGTGGCAGTAGGCCAGCGCGGCGGCGACCTGCTCGGCGATCTCCACGACGTCGGCGACCGGCAGCGGGTGCTGCTTGTTGTCCTCCAGGAGCTGGCTGAGATTGCGGCCGTCCAGCAGCTCCATGACGAGGTAGAGGACGCCGTCGGACTCTCCGAAGTCGTGCACCACGGTGATGCCCCGGTGCTGGAGCGCGGCGGCCACCCGGGCCTCACGCCGGAACCGCTCCCGCAGGACCCGCGTGAAGGCGTGGTCGTGGTTGGGGCCCAGCGGTTTGAGGCACTTGACGGCGACGTGCCGGCCCAGGGACTCGTCCCGCGCCCGCCACACCTCGCCCATGCCGCCGCGTCCGATCAGATCGAGCAGCCGGTATCGGCCGTGGATGAGCCTGGTCTCCCCCATGTCGCGCGACGCTCCCCCCGGTAGCTGTTCGCTCGCTCCTCCCACTGGCTCACTCAGTATGGCGGCCTATCGTCCGAGTTTGTACGGTGCCGGGCGCGCGTCCGGGCCGAGCCTCGCCATGGCGCGCAGGATGTGTTTGGGCGGGAGTTGCCACCGCAGACGTGCGGGAATCCGGCGCAACAGGAGACCGGTGAGGCGCAGTTGCCGGGCGGCGGTGGCGGGTGCGGGGGCCGGTCTGCCGTACAGCTCGTGGGCGTACGGGGGCAGAGAGGCGTACGCCAGTTGTGCCACGCGCCGCCACAGCACCTCGCGCACCGGTACCAGGAGCGGGTGCGTCGGCGGGTGGAGGAGGAAGTCGTCCACTTCGCGTGCCTCGGGTCCGGCGGCCAGCTCCGGGCGCACCTTCTCGAAGTAGGCGGCCAGCTCGGCCCGGTCGGCCGGTACGGTGCCCGGGTCGAGTCCCACCAGGCGTGCGCTCTGGCGGTGTTCGGCGATGTAGCGGTCGGCCTCGGCGTCGGTGAGCCGGAACCCGGATCCGCGCAGCACCTGCAGATAGGAGTCGATCTCGGCGCAGTGGACCCACAGGAGCAGGTCGGGTTCGTCGACGCCGTAGCGCTCGCCGGTGTCCGGGTCGGTCGCCGTCAGCATGCGGTGGATCTTCCGGACGCGGGCGCCAGCCTGCTCGGCGGCCTCGGTGGTGCCGTACGTCGTGGTGCCGACGAAGTGCGCGGTGCGCATCAGCCGGCCCCAGGCGTCCCGGCGGAAGTCGGAGTTCTGCATGACGCCGCGTACGGCGCGCGGGTGCAGGGCCTGGAGGTAGAGCGCCCGGATGCCGGCGATCCACATCATCGGGTCGCCGTGCATCTGCCAGGTCACCGAATCAGGAGTGAACAGCCCCGGGTCCGCGCCGGTCATGCACTCACCTCCGCCCGGCGCCCACGATGACACAGCTCGAACAGCAGGTCGATACCGCGAGAACACCCAGGACCGTCCAGTCGTTGAGATTTCACCCACCCGGCTAAAGGTTTGGTAAGGCTCCCCTTATAGGCTGGCGCCGCCGATCAAGCCCGCACCGGGCCGCAACGGCATGCCCGGCCTCCCGCACGACAGGACTCGACATGCGCACCACCTCCCGCGGTCTCATAGCGGCACTCGCTCTCCCCCCTCTGCTGGCCGGCTGCTTCGCCCCGAGCGACAGCGGCGAGGGCGCCGGAGCCGGATCGGGCGGTCGGCTGCGGGTCGCGCTGGCCGTCCCGCCGGTACAGGCGCTGTCCCCGTACAGCAACGACGCCACCGTGCTGAGCAAGCTGTCCGTCGCCGAGGGCCTCACCGCCCTCGACAAGAACGGCACGGCCAAGCCCGCGCTGGCGAAGTCCTGGAAGCAGGACGGCGACACCACCTGGACCTTCGAACTGCGCAAGGCCACGTTCCAGGACGGCACCGAGCTCACCGCCCAGTCGGTCGTCGACGCGCTCGGCCACGCGGGCCGCGCCAAGCCCAAGCCCCGCGTGCTGAGCGATGTGGCCCTCACCGCCGAGGCCGAGGACGCCGACACCGTCACCCTCACCACCAAGTCGCCCGACCCGGTGCTGCCGCTGCGGCTGGCCAGCCCCGCGCTGGCGATCCTGTCGGCGAAGGCGTACGCGAAGGACGGAGCCGTCAGCCCGGTCGGCACCGGCACCGGCCCGTTCGAGATCACCCGGCTGAGCGGCAAGGCCAAGGCGACGCTCACCCGCTTCGACGGCTACTGGGGCGGCAAGGCGAAGGCGCCGGGCATCGACGTCAGCTGGATCGCGGACGGCACGGCCCGCGCCAACGCCCTGCGCGGCGGCGAGGCCGACATCGCCGAGTGGATCCCCACCGCCCAGGCGAAGCTGCTCGACAAGGACACCCGGCACGAGGTGCCCTCGGTGCGCACCGACAGCCTGATCCTCAACACCGGCAGCGGCCTGTTCACCGACGCCCCGCTGCGCGCCGCCGCCCGCGAGGCCGTGGACGGCTCCGCGCTGGTCGACTCCGTCTTCGGCGGCTACGCCGACCCCGCCGAGGGCCTGTTCGGGCCCGCCGTCCCGTGGGCCGACGACAAGCGTGTGAAGGTGTCCGGGCGCGCCGGGGCCGCGACGACCGCCCAGGTGAAGTCGAAGGCCAAGGGCAGGACCCTGCGGCTGGCCACCTACACCAACCGGGCCGAGCTTCCGGAGGCCGCGACCGTGCTCCAGCAGCAGCTGGAGAAGGCCGGGTTCACGGTGAAGCAGGACGTGCGCGAGTACACGCAGATGGAGGCCGACCTGCTCGCGGGCAAGTACGACGCCCTCGTCTTCTCCCGGGTGACCCTCCTCGACACCGGTGACGCGGTCGACTACCTCGCCAGCGACTTCACCAGCGAGGGCGTCTACAACATCCCCGGTCTGAAGGACGCCGCGGTGGACAAGGCCATCCGGGCCGCTGCCGCCGAGCGCGACACGGAGCGCCGCCAGGAGAAGATCATGAAGGCGGAGGCGGAGATCCTGCGCACCGACGCCGTGCTGCCGCTGGTCCACGAGCAGGCCGTGCAGGGCATCGCGTCCGATGTCGAGGGCGTGATCCTCGACCCGCGCGAGCGCTCCCTCGTCGACGTCGACACGCGCGTCAAGTAGCCCCGCATGAGCGTCGCCCACGCCACCGCCGCCCGCCCGTCCCTCTGGCCGGCGGCGGCCGGCCGTGTGCTCGCCGCGGTCGCGCTGCTCGGGGCCGTGGCCCTGCTGCCGTGGCTGACCGGCGCGGACCCGGCCCGCACGGTGCTGCGGGCCCGCTCCGCCGACCAGAACCCGACACCCGCGGAACTGGCGGTCGTGCGGGAGCAGTTGGGCCTGGACGAGGGTCCGCTCGCGCATCTCGGGCACTCGCTGGGCGGACTGCCGCGCGGGGACGCGGGCGTCTCGTGGGTGTCCGGGGAAGCCGTCATGCCGCAGGTGGGGGCCGCCCTTTCGGTGTCGCTGACGCTGATGCTGGGCGCGTTCGTGATCACCGCCGTGGTGGCCGCGCTGGTGTGCGCCCGGACGGTGTTCCTCGGCTCCCGGCGCCGGCTGCGGCAGGACCGTGCGGGTACCACGGCCGCTGTGCTCGCCGCGCTGCCGAAGTTCCTGCTCGCCTCGGTGCTGGCCACGGTGTGCGGGGTGTGGTGGGGGTGGTTCCCGTCCAGCGGCTGGGAGGGGCCGCGGTCGATGGTGCTGCCCTCGCTCGCCCTCGGCGTCCCGTCGGGCGCGATGCTGGGCGGGCTGCTCGACCAGGCGCTGCCCGCCGCGTTCCACGAACCGTGGGCGCGCACGGCGTACGCCGTCGGTCTCCCGCCGGGCCGCATCGCCCGCAACGCGCTGCGCCGCACCCTGCCCGGCATGCTGCCGCAACTGCTGCCGACCGTCGTGGCCCTGGTCGGCGGTGCGGTCGCCGTGGAGAAGATCTTCAACATCCCCGGGCTCGGCCGGCTCTCCCTGGAGGCCGCCGTCGCGCAGGACCTCCCGGTGCTGCAGACCGCGACCCTGGCACTGGTCCTGCTCGGCGTGAGCGCCGGCGTCCTGATCCGGGCCCTGCGCCACGCGCTCCTCGGCCGTCCCCTGCGCGACGGCGCCCTGCCGGCGCTGCACCGGCCCCCGCTCATCGCGCCGCGCTCCCTGAGCTGGATCACCGCGGTCTGCGGGCTGGCCCTGCTGGCCCTGGTCGCGGCCGGCCTGCTGCGCGACCCCCTGGGGGTCGACACGACGGCGCGGCTGCTGTCCCCCTCTGTCGAACACCCCCTGGGCACCGATGCTCTCGGCCGGGATCTGCTGGCCCGGCTGGGTCACGGGGCCGTGCGCACGGCGGGGGTCGCCCTCGCCGTCACCGTACTCAGCGCCCTCACCGGACTCCTGCTGGGCATGGCACCACGGGCGAGCGCGGGTCCGACGGAGGTCGTGTCGACGCTGCCCGCCGTCCTCGCGGGCCTGCTGATCGCGGGCGTGACCGGACCGTCGGTGTGGGGAGCGGCCTGCGCGGTCTGCGCGGTGGGCTGGAGCCCCTACGCCGCCCAGACCGCCGCTCTGCTCGAACAGGCACGCGCGAGCGGCCATATCGCCGCGTCCGTCGCGCTCGGGGCCGGGCGGCTGCACCTGCTGCGCCGCCATCTGCTCCCCGCGGTGGTCCCGGCCCTGCTGCGCAACGCCCTGCTCCGGCTGCCCACCACCGTCCTGGTCCTCGCCTCGCTCGGCTTCCTCGGCCTCGGCGAACAGCCGCCCACCCCCGAGTGGGGACGGCTCCTGTCGGAGAACCAGCCGTACGCGGAACTGGCCCCCTGGACCGTGCTGGGGCCTGCCGCGGCGCTGGTGGTGCTCTCCGTGCTGGCGGTGACGGGCAGCGCGGTGGGGCGGGAGAAGGCCTCGCACGGCGGATAGCGCCAGACGTTCCTGTGGCAAGGCCTTCTTCGAACAGCTGGACCGGCTCGACCGCCTCAGTCCTCGTGTCCTGCCGGAGGCAGCTTGGTGCCGGCCCGGCAGCCGATGAAGGACGTGTTGGGGCAGAAGGCGTCGAAGCCCATGCCGTACCGGGCGAAGGATCCCCAGGCCGCCTTGCGCACCCCGGGGTACTCGGCATCGGTGAACGCCGTGCCCTTGAGGTCCTTCAGGGCCCGCAGGATCGCGCCACGGGCGGTGAGGAACGACGGGTTCTTCGGGGTGAGCTTCAGCCCGTCGACGACGGCCTGCCAGGAGACCCTGTAGCCGCGCTCTCTGCCGCCGAGTTCCGCGCTGATCCGGCGGGTCATCTCCATGAGGGCCGCACACCAGATCTCGCCGACGTTGTGGATCCTCGTGTAGTCGAGTCCGCCCGTGGCCTGCCCGATGTCCCCGAAGCCACCGGGGTAGCGGTCGTCGTACGGTCGCTGGCGGATGCCGCCCGGGTCGTCGATGACCCAGTCGCCGACCACGGTGTGCTCGTGCTCGCGGGAGAAGTTGAAGATGGTGAGCGCGAAGTAGTCGGACCAGCCCTCGCCCATCGCCCGGGACTGCGGTTCGCGCAGACCGTTGGCGTCGTGCAGCCCGCCGACGAGCCGGTTGGTCGTACCGTGCGTGGCCTCGTGGACGATGACGTCCATGGCCAGGGCCGTGTGCCTGCCGGTCCCTTCGACCAGCCCCATGTTCATCTCCGCCGCCAGACCGTCGGCGCGGGTGAGCATGGTGGCGGTGCCCGGGATCGCCACGGGATGCGTGAAGGCGCGGACCGGGTCGGTGCCCTGGCCGAGGCCCGAGAAATTGACGGTCTGGAAGTTGCCGTGCTCCTCCGTGAAGCCGAGCATGACGAAGAAGTCACGCATGTAGTTGCAGCCGTAGAAGATGTTGGTGACCAGCTGCTCAGGAGTGTCGGGGTCCGGGGCGAACAGCGCGTTGCCCGCCGCGTCGAGGTCGACCTCGAAGCTCTTGCCGGTGACGCCGTCGACGGCCTCGACGTTGTTCCCGACGGTCGCCACATGCCCGTTCTGCTGCGTGACCCAAGGTCCGAAGAGCCCGGCCGCCGGCGACGGCGGCGGTTTGACCGGGTAGTCGGTCAGGGGCAGCGGGAAGGAGGCCAGCGCGAATCCGGTCTCGGCCGGGTTCTGACGGACCACCACGCCTCCGACGACATGGTTCGACAGGTCCTGGAGATACAGGACCTGGGGTGCCGACCTGTCCGGCGTCATCTCGTCGGCCTCCACGAGCGCGTGGTACTGCACGGCCCCGTTCGCGCGGGAGAACCTGAACGACCACGCGAGCCGGACGGTGTCGCCCATGTAGAAGTACACGAGCCGGGCGGGGATCGCCTCGTCGAAGGCGCCTTGGTCGAATGTCATCGGCTGGTCGTTGCGCGCCTGGGAGCTGAGCCGGCGGAAGCCGGCTGAGACGTCCAGGGCCGGGAGGGCGTCGTCGCCGAAGGGACTTTCGATCGTGACGGGTGCGGCGGCCTTCGCGGCGCCGGCGGCGAGGGCTGCCTCGACCGGCACCACGGGCATCGTGGGCACGCTGCCCGGCACGCTCGCCGTGTCCCCGACGACCCTGTCGACCGTGCCGTCCACGCCCAGCCACACCTTGGGAGCCATGCCCCATACGTCGATGCCGTTGAGTGTCTGCTGGAGGCTGACCACGCGTATGCCGCCGCTCGTGGACGTCACCTTCGGATCGGCCTCGAACTCGGCGGGCTCTCCGGCGGCGAAGCCGATCGCCCCCGATACGGAGGAGAGGTATTCCTTGGCGCGGGCGATGTAGTCGCCGTCGGCGGCCTCGGCGCCCGCCCGTTCGGCGAGGCCTGCCGGTGCGCCCTCCACCCGCAGCTCGGTCAGGTGCCCGGTGAAGCGGTTGACCTTGCTGTCGTCGGCGATGAGGGTGTGCTGCACCGACTCCGCCACACGATCGGTCTCGGCGAGGAACGCCTCGGCGCCCTGGACCCGGGCGAGCCGGTCGTACTCCAGATCCCGCTTGTCGATCAGCTGTGTCATGACGGTTGCTCCTGTCACCGGGCGCGCGAAGCCCGGCTTCCGCTGTCTTGTGGGTTACAGGCCCGCGAGGGTGAGGGCGGTCGCCGTGACGGAGCGGGCGACCGTGGCCGCGAACTCGGGGCTGTGATCTTGGTCAATGAGCGTGTCTCCCGGGGTGTGGTACTGCCTGGTGCCTGTACCGGGCCCACCGTCCGGAGCGAAGATGTCCTCAGAGACGGCGATGGCGGCCCACCCCCGCTCATGGAAGCTGGCATGGTCGCTCCGTCCGATCGCCGGATCGGAGGGGCCCGTGAGCTGTTGGACGGTCACCGTGGGGTCGATGGCGGGGACGGTGTCCGCGACGAGAGCGCCCAGCGTGTCGGAGGCTCCGACGACCGGACCCGGCACCGAGGAACCGGCGTGGATCTCGACGGTGGGTGTGCTGCCCTCCTGGCGACCCGCGATCATGTCCATCTGGAAGACACCGGCGATACGGTCGTCCGCCGCGGCGGCGGCCCGCGCATAGAACTTGCTGCCGACCAGGCCCTGTTCCTCGGCGTTGAAGAGCACGAAGCGTACGTTCCGGGTCGGTGTCCTGCCCTCGGCGAGCACGTCGTGCAGGCACTCGGCCGCGGCCATGACGGCGGCGGTTCCGCTGCCGTCGTCGTCGGCGCCCGGTGCGGGGTCCACAGCGGGGTCGTAGGGGCGTGGGTCCCCGCTCTCGTCGACGAATTCGCCGCTGGAGGCAGTGGAGTCCAGGTGCGCGGTGATGAGCACCGTGGAGTCCGCCCCGGCCGCGCGGTGCTCGGCCTCCACGTTGAACAACGGGCGTCCGCGCCACCGGAATCGGTGCAGTCGTACCGTCAGGCCGAGATTCTGGAAGCGGTCCGCGAGTGCCTCGACGACTCGGTGGTTGTCCTCGGCGGACGCGTCACGGCTGCGGACCAGGAGCGCCTCGCCGTCTCTGAGCGGTTCGGCACCGGAGATGCGCGCGACGTGACCGCGCAGTACCTCGGGGGTCACGGCCGCCCGTACCGCGGCGACCGTTTCCGGGGAGGGACGGCCGTCACCGGCTGCCGGTGCGGGTGGGCCCGGCTCCGCCGGGCCTTCCCTGAGGCCCCCGGCGCGTCCTTGTGTCGCCCGTGCCTCACCGGGACGGGAGAGGAGCGCCGGGTCCGGGAGCAGCCGCTCGGTATGGCCGGGCTTCGCACCCGGCAGGTGGACGTCCTCGATCGGAGCGCCGACGGGTGCGGCTACGTAGACACCGCCCGGCGCGGCGCCCAGCGGGAGCAGGGGCGGTGCCTCCAAGGCGGCGAGTTCGCCGGCGACGACGCCGAAGGCCGACGTGGCGCGTGTCGTCGCCCTGTCCGGGGCGTCCGCGAAGTCCTGGCCGGCGGTGAGGGGGCGGTCGTCGCGGATCAGGAAGGCCGCCGTGTTGTCCACCGGCCCCCGGAGGTCGACCGCGAATCCGGCCTGCTCGAGTGCGGCGGCGCCGCGCATGGTGACCATGGCCAGCACGAGCCGCGGGGAGGCGATGTGCACGGGAACGACCTCGGTCCGGTTCGCGACCGTCTCCAGCGCGGGCAGCCCCCGGTCCTCGGGCAGTTCGATGCGGGCCCAGAGGACGGGCCGGTTCTCCAGGGCGGCGCGGGTGAACACGGGGTGGGCCGCGGTACGCAGCCCCGCCTGCTCGGCGAACGCGCGCTCCTGGTGGTCCTCGCCCACGAACACGCACTCGCCGGGTGCGGCGGCGGGGACCCCCTCGCCCGCCGTGCCGGCGACCGCCTGGTCGAAGATCTCCCGGCTGTTCTTGGGGCCCCAGTGGATGAGCGCGTCGTCCGTGAACCGGCCGGGGAACGCCTCCCGCAGGGCCGACGCGGCCCGCTCCGCGGCGCCTTCGCTCGATCCCGGGTTGGAAATGATGCCTTTGGGGACGTCGAGGAGGCTGTCGAGCACGGCGAGAACGCGAGGTCGTGGCAGCAACGTCAGCGAACCGTCCGCCTCCTCCCGGGCGTCTGCCAGGGTCGCTCCTATGTCGAAGAAGGGCACGGGCATTTCGCTGCCTCCACTACGTGATACCGGTACGGAATCGGCACGTGACCGAGTGAACGTCCCGGGCGGCAGGGGCCGTTCGAGAACGAAGGGAACCGCGGCAGGGAACCGTGAAAGGTCCCGCGCTGGTTTGCCCTACTTCTCCATCGTCCGCCTTCGGTTGCGCGTTCGCATCCCGGGGTGTAGGCGAATGCCGTTCAACTCCGGACAGTTGAAGAAGTTACGGAACGCGAACGACCGCCAGCACCGCTGATTCATCAGCATCCGGTAGTGGGCCTCCAGCTTGCCGTTGTCGGCACCCGTGATCAGCAAATCGTGGAACTCCTGGACCAGTTCCGCGTACCGCTCCCGGTCGTCCTGGTCCACCGCTTCGTCGGCCTCGCGCAGATTCCGCTCGAGCAGGTCGATCTCCGTGACGCGGCCGCGCCGGGCGAGGAGGCGGGCGGCCGCGCCCTCGAGGAGTTCCTTCATCTCGAAGAGTTCCGTGATCTCGCGGCGGGAGGGGGTGGTCACGAACGTCCCGACACGGGCCGGATCTCCATTGACCGAGAGGGTCGCCCACGCGGTGCGTGCCCGCGTCGAAACCCGCGGTGAGCAGCCCCATGCGCCTCAACGGCGAGAGCTGTCCTCCAGCTTCTCGAAGAAGAACTCGTGCTTGAGGAAGGAGACGTCGTACTCGTGACCGGCCTGAGGCGGCAGCAGCTGGGATGCCTGGAACAGGCGCCACCCGTCGTGCAGCGCGGCAAGCCCTGTGGGATAGGGCGGCTCGTCGCTGTCACCGGTCGTCGGGTGGGTCCGGCCGGTCCCGTCGTAGCGGGACCAGCCCACGACGTCGGAGTCCAGCGTCGACGTCGCGAGATAGAGGACCAGAACCTGCTGCCTCATGCGTGACTCCTCAGGGTCGGCCGGTTGCTGACGCGCGTGACCCAGTACTCGATGTCGAACGAGTCGTCACCGGTCAGGGCCCGCCACAGGAGGACCCGGTTGTAGATCTCCAGCCGGGCCGTGGCCTGCTCGTACCAGGGGAAGTACGTGTTGAGCTCCGCGGTCACCGCAGGGTCGTGCAGGTCGGAGACGTCCCACAGACGCACCTGCGGCACGGTCGGGTTGAGGCGGAGTTTGTACATGTAGCGACGGCGGGCGGTGTCGTTGCGGCGGCCACCGTGCCAGATGCCGTGGTGCACAAGAACGACCGTGCCTGCCGGGCAGGTCAGACGGGTCTGCCCCCTGAGGTTCTGGACGCGGCCGACGTCCGTCTCGTTGATCCTGCGCAGATGGCTTCCGGGCACACTGAGTGTGCCGCCCATCTCGGCGGTCACCTCGTGCGGGTAGTACATGAGCTGGATGTCGAACGCATCCGGCCGCACGTCGATGATCGCGTCTCCGTGGAGCGGCTGAGCCTGTCCCTCGTGCGGCTCCCGCACATGAACCGCGTGGTGGTCGACGGTCGGCTCGGGGCCGACCAGGCTCTCGACAGCGCCTGCGACGACCGGCAGGGACAGCAGCTCGTGGACGAAGGTGTGCCTCGCGAACGCCCCGCTCAGCGGAGTGCCGTAGGACACCTCCGGCAGGCCCTCGGCCAAGGCCGCGATGGCCCGTTCATTGATCTCCTGCGGCACCACCCCGTCCAGGCGCAGGAATCCCTGCGCGGCGAAGCGCGCCACCTGAACCGATGTCAGGAGTTGCTTGCTGGTTGACATACGACGAACGTACGTGCAGGGCCCGGCCCGGTCGTGGGCTGAAATCGTCCAGTGCTGGTAATTTTCCGTCCTCGTGAGGCACACGACAGTACGGCTCGACGAGGCGCCCACCGTGGTCGATGCCGGCATCGGGGTACACGGCGTCTCCAGCGCCCACGACGTCTTCCGGCTGCCCGACCTGTGGCAGCTGCACCTCTACAACTACGAGGGTGCTCTGTCCCTCGGGCAGTCGGTCCACCCCATACGCCCCGGTTACGTCAGCCTGGTGCCGCCGAACACCGAGGTGCACTTTCACTACCGAGGCAGGTCGGAGCATTTCTACGTCCATCTGCGGCTGCACGACGGCGGGACCGCGCGGGTGGTGCCGGTGATGCAGGACGCCGCGACCGAGAGCCCACGCCTGGCCGATCTGCTCCGACACGCCGTGACGGCCATGCCGACTTCTCCCCCGCGAGCCACGGCCGAGGTCTGGGCGGCTCTGTGGCGCATCGCCGAGTTGCCGAGGATCGATGGCGCCGGGCTTCGCCACCCCTTCGTGGCCGCCGCACAGGCCTACGTCGAGGAACATCTGGCCGGCCCGTTGTCCGTGCCGGACGTCGCTCGCGCCGTCGGGATCTCCCACACACACCTGACGCGCGTGTTCCGTGCCGAGACCGGCCTCACGGTCGTGTCGTACATCCGGCACCGACGCCTTCAACGCGCACGCCACCTGCTGTTGTCCTCCACCCTGTCCATCACAGCCATCGCGGCGGCCGTGGGTATCGCCGATCTCCAGGCTTTCAACAAGGCCTGCCGTCGTGAGTTCGGCGCGAGTCCACGTGCCGTACGTGCGGCCGGACCTGCGGGGCTGGACGGCCGACGACGTGTTCACGGAGATACGGATCGGCCGCCGGCTCGGGGCGGGCCACCGTGACCGCGACGGCCCGACCGCCCCGTGACCGGGCGAGGCAGACCGTCCCCATGCCTCCCGCGCCGGCTCTCCTTCGACGGTGTGCACCCCGGCCGATCTCCGGTCCCGTGTTTGCGTCCGGCGGCGTAGACGAAGAGACCGCCCGGCAGTCCGGGAAGCCGGTCTCAGCCGCCGCGCCGCACCCTGGCCGCTTTGCGGGCCTCCGTGAGCTTTCGGGCCTCGCTGCTCTTGCGGGACGACCTGCCGCCGGAGCCGCCCTTCGCATCCTTGGAGCTGCCCAGGCCGCGGAACGGGGCGTTGTGGTTCTTGGGGCGCGGTACGGCCGGTCCGCCGTCGAGAGGCTTTCCGGAGGGGACCTTGGCACCGGTGATCCGGCTCAGCTCCGCCTCGCCGGACCGCACTTTGGTGACCTTGGGGGCGACGTCGGCGTCCGCCATGACCTGGCTCGTCTCGCGGCGCTGTCCCGACAGGACGAGTGTCACGACGGTCCCGGAGCGACCTGCCCGGGCCGTGCGGCCCGCCCGGTGCAGATAGTCCTTCGGGTCGACGGCCGGGTCGACGTTGACCACGAGGTCGAGGTCGTCGACGTGCAGACCGCGTGCGGCGACGTTCGTCGCCACCAGCGCGGTGACCTGCCCGCTCTTGAACTGGGCCAGGGTCCGGGTGCGCTGCGGCTGAGACTTCCCGCTGTGCAGGGCGGCGGCGGTCACGCCGCTGGCCCGCAGATGCCGCGTGAGCTGGTCGACACCGTGCTTGGTGTCCAGGAACAGCAGGACGCGGCCGTCCCGGGCGGCGATCTCCGTCGTAACGGCGTACCGGTCCGGACCGTGCACGACGAAGACGTGGTGCTCGATCGCGGAGACCGCGCTGGACGAGGGGTCCACGGAGTGGACGGCGGGGTCGCGCAGGTAGCGCTGCACCAGCTGGTCGACGTCGCCGTCGAGGGTGGCGGAGAACAGCATCCGCTGCCCGTCGGGACGCACCTGGTCCAAGATCTCGGAGACCTGCGGCAGGAACCCCATGTCACACATCTGGTCGGCCTCGTCCAGGACCGCGATGCGCACGCGTCCCAGTCGGCAGTCCTTGCGCTCGATGAGGTCGTGCAGCCTACCGGGCGTGGCGACGACGATCTCGGCGCCGTCCCGCAGCACGGCGGCCTGCCGTCCGATGGACACCCCGCCCACCACGGTCGCGAGCCGCAGCCGCAGCGCCTCGGCATAGGGGGTGAGCGCCTCGCCGACCTGCTGCGCCAGCTCCCTGGTGGGCACCAGAACGAGCGCCAGCGGTTCTTTCGGCTGCGCGCGCCGCCCGGCCGTCCGGGCGAGCATCCCGAGGCCGAAGGCGAGCGTCTTGCCGGATCCTGTGCGGCCCCGGCCCAGGACGTCCCGTCCCGTGAGCGCGTTCGGCAGCGCCGCCGCCTGGATGGGGGAGGGCACAGTCACACCGTGCTCATCGAGCGCCCGCAGAATCCCGGCCGGCAGCCCCAGCTGCGCGAAGGACGCCTTCGTGGGCACTGCCGAAGTGGCGCCCGCCGCCTGGGACACATCGTCCTGCTGCCGGGCATCGGCACGTGCTGATTCGCTCACAGACAGCCTTCCTCAGCGACGCGGCAAACGCGCAACGTTAGCACGGAGTACGGAGCCCGTGCCTCCCGTGATCGCGCCGCCCGGCCGAGGAACGACAGCAGGACCTGCCAGTGCGGCTTGTATCGCTTGCTCATCGCGAGCCCGGGGGCGTGAAGGGCGGCGGCGGACGGGGCGGATGTCGGCTTGAGAGGGACTTGTCGAAGCGCATCGACTCCTGCGGTGCCGCTGACAAAGCTGTCAAAGACCCAGTACGAAGAAACTTTCTTCGCGCAGGACCTCTTGTTTCGCACGAAACATGTCCGTTAACTTCCCCTCGAAGTGAAGCGCTTCGACACCTCGCGGGAAAGGGCCGCCCTATGACGCACGAGGTGAACCGCCGAATCTTCGGCATCAACCACCGCGAGGAAACCGTGCCCCTGCCGGATCCCGCCGACGAACTGTCGCCCTGCGCCCGCGCGGTCCTGCGCGGCCACTGCCCCGGAGAAGGCCACCATGGAAACGGAACAGCCGGCTCCGGCACCAGCGCCGACCCCGGCGAGAGCGCGGGCGCCGGACTGCTCGGCCACAACCGCGCCCACCTGGACTGGCTCGACGGCATCCTGGACCGCCATCCGCACCTGGTGGTGGAGAACTGCGCCTCGGGCGGCATGCGCTGGGACCACGCACTGCTGTCACGGCTGCAACTGCAGTCCACCAGCGACCAGCAGAACCTCCACCACTACGCGCCCATCGCGGCCTCCGCGCCCACCGCCGTCACCCCCGAGCAGGGTGCCGTGTGGGCCTACCCGCAGCCGGAGGACTCACTCGACGAGGTCGCCTTCACCAGGGCGAGCGCCCTCCTCGGCCGTATCCATCTCTCCGGCCGCCTGCTGGAGCTGGGGCCCGAGGCCCGCGCCCTGGTCCACGAAGCGGTGGCCACGTACAAGGCCGTCCGCGCCGACCTGCCGCGAGCCGTGCCCTCCTGGCCGCTCGGCCTCCCCGGCTGGGACGACCCCTGGATCGCGCTCGCCCTGCACACCCCCGCCGCCACCTACCTCACCGTCTGGCGGCGCACGGGCGGCGAGGCCACCACCACCCTCCGGCTGGCTGAGCGGGCGAGCGGCGCGGCCCGTGCCGAGGTGCTGTACCCCGCCGCAGGTCAGACGGTCGCCGTCTGGAACCCGGACACCGCCGACCTCACCGTGACCCTGCCCACCGCGCCCTCCGCGGCGCTGCTCCGCATCACCCGCACGGGACCGGACGCTCCCTGAGCGCCGACCCCGCCGTCCACCCACCCGACGAAAGGACAACCGAGGGTGCCCGCTCAGAACCAGCCCGTCCTCGCCACCAACCCAGTGCTCCCCGGGTTCCACCCCGACCCGAGCATCTGCCGTGTCGGCGACGACTACTACCTCGCCTGCTCCAGCTTCGAGTACTTCCCCGGCGTACCCCTCTTCCACAGCCGGGACCTGGTGAACTGGCGTCAGATCGGCAACGTCCTGGACCGGCCGGAACAACTGCCGCTGTCGCAGGCGAAGCCCTCCGGCGGCATCTACGCCCCCACCCTGCGCCATCACGACGGCCGCTTCTGGCTGATCGTCACCAACTGCGCCGAGGGCGGCGGCAACTTCATCGTCACGGCCACCGATCCCGCCGGACCGTGGTCGGACCCCATCCTGGCACCGGGCGTGCCCGGCATCGATCCCGACCTGGCCTGGGACAAGGACGGCACGTGCTGGTGCACGGTCGCCGGGGTGTCGCAGGTCCGGATCGACCCGTCCACCGGACAGACGTACGGCACTCCGCACAAGCTCTGGTCCGGTGGCCCCGGCGCGAAGGCCCCGGAGGCGCCGCACCTGTACCGGATCGGCGACTACTGGTACCTGCTCATCGCCGAGGGCGGCACCGAGCGCGGCCACGGCGTGTCGATTGCCCGCAGCCTTTCGCCGACCGGTCCGTTCGAGCCGCACCCGGCCAACCCGATCCTCACCCACCGCGGCACCGACCACCCGGTCCAGAACACCGGGCACGGGGACCTGGTCCAAGGCCCCGACGGCTCATGGTGGATGGTCTTCCTCGGCGTACGCCCGCGCGGCGGCACCCCCGGCTGGCACGTGCTCGGCCGGGAGACCTTTCTCGCGCCCGTGACCTGGGAGGACGGCTGGCTGGTCGTCGGCGAGGTCGCCCTGGACATGCCCGCGCCGCCCTGGCCGCTCTCCCCCGTCCCCGCCGAGGAGCGGCGCGAGGACTTCGACCTCAGCGAACTCGCGCCGGCCTGGATCTCCTTGCGGGACCGCCCCGTCGAGCTCTGCACCACCAAGGAGCGCCCCGGCTGGCTGACGCTCCGCGCGCGGGGCGCCTCCCTGGACGAGCCCGACGTGGTGTTCACGGGCCGACGTCAGCGGCACTTCTCCTGCCGGGCGCGCACGCTGGTCGACGCGGGGCAGGGGCGCGGCGGCCTCGCCGTACGGCTGGACGAGCGGCACCACTACGCGATCGAGGCGTGCGGAGCGGAGGTGCGGGTGATCGCGCGCGTCGGTTCCCTGCGGACGGTCGTGGCCGCCCAGTCCGTGCCCGCCGGGCCGGTGACCCTTGCCGTCGCCGTCACCGACCCGCCGTCACCGCACGGGCCCTGCACCGGACCCGATGTCGTATCGCTGGGGATCGAAGCCCCGGACGGAACGTTCACCGAGCTCGCGTCCCTCGACGGCCGCTACCTGTCGACGGAGGTCGCCGGCGGCTTCACCGGCCGGGTCATCGGCCTGTACGCCACGGCAGGCACCGTCCACTTCGACTGGTTCGACTACGAGCCCCTCGACGACTGAACCCCAACCCCTACGACCGAACGAAGGGAAAGAAAGTGAAGGACACATACGGCAACCGGCGCGCCATCGTGGCCGCGGCCCCGGACGCCTGGCCGGCCTGCTGCTGGCACTTGAAGTACAAGGTCACGAAGTCCGGAGACTCGGTCACCGGCACGGCCGTCAAGGAATCCTGACCGACAGGCCCCTCGCCCCGGTCGCCCGCTTCCCGGGCAGCGACGTCTCCGCGCGCAGCCTCAATCCTCTTTCGGCGGTGCGGTGCTGCCCCGGACGGTCAGAGTGGTGGCGATCTCCAGCCCCATCTGCGCCACCTGCTCACCCCGCCCGAGGGCCAGGGCCAGCTCGGTGGCGGCCGTCGCCATCTCGGCCAGCGGCTGGTGGACCGTGGTCAAGGGCGGATCCATCCATGCCACGGCCGGTACGTCGTCGAAGCCCACCACGCTGAGATCGTGCGGGATGCGGAGGCCCAGCTCGCGCGCGGCCTGGTAGACACCGAGCGCC
This sequence comes from Streptomyces sp. NPDC055506, assembly GCF_053643595.1. Taxonomy (NCBI): domain Bacteria; kingdom Bacillati; phylum Actinomycetota; class Actinomycetes; order Kitasatosporales; family Streptomycetaceae; genus Streptomyces; species Streptomyces sp. NPDC055506. The sequence continues at coordinate 47,785 of NZ_JBSHKH010000007.1, forward strand.
TGCAGTTCGTTGGCGGTGAACACGGCGGTGGGCGATCGGGTCGGGCCAGCAAATCCCGTGCGGCGGCGTACCCGTGCTCACGCGTGAGCTGGGTCTTCACCACCAGGCCGGGTTCCACCGGCAGTCCGGCTTCCGCGAGAGCGGACGAGAAGCCGGACAACCGGGCGAGACAGAAGGGGTGATCGGGCCCGCTGACCATGGCGATGCGCCGGTGTCCCAGGCCGACCAGATGCCGGGTCGCCGCCTGCCCGCCCCTCCAGTTCGTGGCACCCACGAACGGAACGTCGTCCGGCAACTCGTCGACCGGGTCGCAGACGACGAACGGGATGCCCTTCGCTGTCAGTTGGTCCCGTTCGGCTTCGGAGAGCTGCGCGACCGACAGGACGCATTGAGGGCGCCGGCCGACCGTGTCGTCGATGGTCATGGCCGCCGTGTCGTGCAGCCCGAACTCAGACACCAGCACACCGATCTTGTTCCTGCGGGCCACGCGCTCGACACCGCGGATGATCTCCACGGCCCACATGCTCTCCAGCTCGCGGAACACGAGCTCCACGAGATTGCTGCGGTGCTTCGGAGGCTTGCGGTATCCGTGCCGATGGATCAGTTCCTCGACGCGGGACCGGGTTTCGTCCGACACCCCCGAGCGGCCGTTGAGCACCTTCGACACGGTGGGTACGGAGACGCCCGCTGACTCGGCGATATAGGCGATCGTCATCGATGCGGGTCCCCCGCCGCGCTCGCCCTGGTCTTCGGTCATCCCGAGTAGGTGGTGTCCCGGTGCGCGTCACGCTGCGGGTCGAACCAGCAGTCGTCGACCACCACATACCGGTAGCCGGCGTCGCGCTGTTCCGCCATGGGCGGGAGACAAGAAGATCAATGTCACGTCCATGACATTAGACAGAAGGGAGATAGACAGTCCGAAATTTCGCGAACCGCTCGGAAATCAAGGCCTCACGGATACTAGGCAGACCATCGAACATGTCAACACTCATCACCGCACCGCCTCACGATCCGGCCATGCAGGCTCATGGAAGGTGGTGAATTCACCTGATCCGGACAGCTGGCCCGCCATGACATGGGATCAAAACTCTCGAATGTTTCGGAGGTGACGACGATTCATGCGAGAGGTATTGACGGGATTCACCGGCCTCCTATCATCCAGAATGCTCAACGCACCGATCCGCGTTCGACATCTCGCACACCGAGCAGCCACGCCGCGTGAGCCAGCAGGGCACCTCCGGGCACCTCCAGCCGTCAACGACTGGGCCACAGAAGGAGAACGCCACTCGTGCACATGTCATGGACTCATCACTTCCTGTCCCGTCGCCGCGCACTGACGGCCGCGACCGGTCTTGCCGCCGGTGCCCTGCTTCCTCCGCCGGCGACCGCGGCGGCCTTCACGAACCCGGTGATCTGGCAGGACTTCGCGGACATCGACGTCATCCGCGTGGGGGACGCCTTCTACGCCTCGGCCTCGACGATGCACTACTCGCCGGGCGCGCCCGTCCTGCGGTCGTACGACCTGGTGAACTGGGAGATCGTCGGTCACTCGGTGCCCGTGCTCGACTTCGGCGCCAAGTACGACCTGAACGGTGCCCGTGGCTACGTCAGGGGGATCTGGGCGTCCTCACTGGCCTACCGGCCGAGCAACAGGACCTTCTACTGGCTGGGCCAGATCGACTTCGCCCGGACGTACGTCTACACCGCCACCGCCGCCGAGGGGCCGTGGAGCAGACTGACGACGATCAGCACCCCCTACTACGACGCGGGGCTGCTCGTCGACAGCGACGACACCCTGTACGTGGCGTACGGCAACACCACCATCAGCGTGGCCCAGCTCTCGCCCGACGGCCGCACCCAGGTCCGCACCCAGCAGGTGTTCACGACACCGTCGAGCGTAGGCACCCTCGAGGGCTCCCGCTTCTACAAGATCAACGGGCAGTACTACATCTTCCTGACCCGCCCCGCGAACGGCCAGTACATCCTGAAGTCGTCGAGCGGCCCCTTCGGCCCGTACACGATGCGACAGGTCCTCCTGGACCTACGAGGGCCGATCCCCGGCGGTGGTGTCCCGCACCAGGGCGGGCTGGTGCGGACACAGAGCGGCGCCTGGTACTACCTGGCCTTCGTCGACGCCTACCCCGGTGGCCGGATGCCCGCCTTGGCGCCGGTCACCTGGACCGCGGACGGCTGGCCGGTCGTACAACTCGTCAACGGCGCATGGGGCACCTCGTATCCCAGCCCGGCCGTGCCCCCGCCGCCTCGCCCGGTACCCCCCATGACCGGCGTCGACACCTTCGACGGCCCGACCCTGAAACCGCGATGGGAGTGGAACCACAACCCGGACAACACCAAGTGGTCCGTCGGCAACGGGCTGACCCTGCGGACAGCCACCGTCACCGACGACCTCTACTGGGCCCGCAACACCCTGACGCACCGTATCCAGGGCCCCACCTCCACCGCCACGGTCCTGCTCGACCACTCCGCGATGCGGGACGGCGACCGGGCCGGACTCGCGCTGCTGCGTGACTCCTCCGCCTGGATCGGCGTCAGGCGTGACGGCGGTGTGACACGGCTCGTGATGGTCAACGCGCTGACCATGGACGGAAGTTGGAACACCACACACACCGGCACCGAGGTCGCGAGCGCGGCCGTGTCGGGCAGCCGTGTCTGGTTGCGCGCGAGCGCGGACATCCGCCCCGGTACGGCACGCCCCGGCACCTTCTCCTACAGCACCGACGGCACCACCTTCACCCGCCTCGGCCCCGCTTTCTCCATGGGCAACGACTGGCGGTTCTTCATGGGCTACCGATTCGCCCTCTTCAACCACGCCACACAGGCCCTCGGCGGCGCGGTCCGCGTCACGCGGTTCGAGCTGTCCACGCCCTGAAGTGGCCCACCGATCGCACCACCCAACCCCCCACCCACCCCACGAGGAGAACTATGAACTTACTGAAACGGCTCGGCTGTCGCCGAGCCTCGGTCCTCGGCCTACTGGCCGCGACCGTCCTGGTGACACCCGGGACCGCGGCCGGCGCGCCCGAAGGTGTGAAGGCCTCCACTCTGGGCGCCCAGGCGGCCCAGTCCGGACGGTACTTCGGAACCGCCGTGGCCGCGGGCCGGCTCGGTGACGGCACGTACGCCGGGATCCTGGACCGTGAGTTCAACTCGGTCACGCCCGAGAACGAGATGAAGTGGGACACGACCGAGCCGTCCCGCGGCTCGTTCAACTTCGGCCCCGCCGACCAGATCGCCAACCGCGCCCAGGCCCGCGGTCAGCGCCTGCGCGGCCACACCCTGGTCTGGCACTCCCAGCTGCCCGGCTGGGTCAGCTCCATCAGGGACGCGAACACGCTGCGCGGCGTGATGAACAACCACATCACCACGGTGATGAACCGCTACAAGGGCCGGATCCACTCCTGGGACGTGGTCAACGAGGCCTTCGCCGACGGCGGCAGCGGCCAGCTCCGCAGCTCGGTCTTCCGGGACGTGCTGGGCAACGGCTTCCTCGAGCAGGCGTTCCGCACGGCCCGGACGGCCGACCCGGCGGCCAAGCTCTGCTACAACGACTACAACATCGAGAACTGGAGCGACGCCAAGACCCAGGGCGTCTACCGCCTGGTGCGCGACTTCAAGGCACGCGGCGTGCCCATCGACTGCGTCGGCCTTCAGGCCCACTTCGGCGCCGGCGGCCCGCCCGCCGGCTTCCAGACGACGCTGTCGAACTTCGCCGCCCTCGGCGTGGACGTGCAGATCACCGAACTGGACATCGCGCAGGCGCCGCCGAACGCGTACGCGAACACCGTCCGGGCCTGTATGAACGTGGCCCGCTGCACCGGCATCACCGTCTGGGGCATCCGCGACAGCGACTCCTGGCGCAGCCAGGAGAACCCCCTGCTGTTCGACCGCAACGGCAACAAGAAACCGGCCTACCAGTCAGCGCTCACCTCGATGGGCGGCTCGGTCGCGACGAAGCGGGCCGACGGGCCTTCGCCCCGGTCCGCCGCCGCGCTGCCCTCCCGCTTCTCCTGGAGCTCCAGCGGAACGCTGATCTCACCGAAGTCGGACGCCACCCACAACATCGCCGGGATCAAGGATCCGACGGTCGTCCAGCACAACGGCAAGTACCACGTGTTCGCCAGTACCGCGAGCTCCTCCGGATACAACCTGGTGTACCTGAACTTCAGTGACTGGTCGCAGGCCGGCTCGGCCACGCACCACTATCTGGACCGCAGTGCCATCGGACGGGGGTACCGGGCCGCGCCGCAGGTCTTCTACTACGCGCCGCAGCGCCTGTGGTACCTCGTCTACCAGACGGGCAACGCCTCGTACTCCACGAACCCCGACATCAGCAACCCCAACGGGTGGAGCGCCCCACGCAACTTCTACTCGTCGATGCCGGACATCATCCGGCAGAACATCGGCAACGGTCACTGGGTCGACATGTGGGTGATCTGCGACAGCGCCAACTGCTATCTGTTCTCCTCCGACGACAACGGGCATCTGTACCGGTCCCAGACGACTGTCGGCCAGTTCCCCAACGGGTTCACGAACACGGTCATCGCGCTACAGGACTCCAAGTACGCGTTGTTCGAGGCGAGCAACGTGTACAAGGTGCAGGGCAGCAACCAGTACCTGCTCCTCGTCGAGGCCATCGGTTCCGACGGGCGGCGCTACTTCCGCTCCTGGACCGCCAACAGCCTCGCCGGATCCTGGTCACAACTGGCCGCCTCCGAGGGCAACCCCTTCGCCAAGTCGAACAACGTGACCTTCCCGTCCGGGTCCTGGACCAGGGACATCAGCCACGGCGAGATGATCCGGGCCGGCTACGACCAGACGCTGACCATCCCCTCCTGCCGCCTCCAGTACTCTACCAGGGCATGAACCCCAACGCGGGCGGCGACTACAACCTCCTCCCGTGGCGGCTCGGCCTCCTCACCCAGACGAACTCGACCTGCTGACCGACCCTGCCGTGGGGAGCGCCTCCGATGGGAGCGCTCCCCACCCTCACCGCCGACCATCGGACACATCCCTGTCAGAAAGCCGAGGTACCGTCATGCGCCGCAGACTGCTCGCCCTGGTGGCAGCCCTCTCCTCGCTGCCGCTGGCGCTCGCCGCCGCACCGTCCGCCCACGCGGCCGACCCGACGACCATGACCAACGGGTACTACGTGGACCCCGACTCCAGCGCGAAGCGGTGGGTCGCCGCCAACCCCGGTGACGGCCGGGCGACCGCGATCAACGCCTCCATCGCCAACACCCCGACAGCCCGCTGGTTCGGCTCCTGGAGCGGCACCATCGGCACCGCCACCGGCGCGTACGTGGGCGCCGCGGACGCCCGGGACAAGCTGCCCGTCCTCGTCGCCTACAACATCTACCACCGCGACTACTGCGGCGGGCACTCCGCGGGCGGAGCCTCCTCGCCGTCCGCCTACGCGAACTGGATCGCGCAGTTCGCGGGCGGGATCGCCGGTCGCCCGGCCGTCGTCGTCCTCGAACCGGACTCCCTCGGGGACTACGGCTGCATGAACCAGGCGCAGATCGACGAACGCGAGAGCATGCTGACCGGAGCGCTCGCCGAGTTCAACCGCCAGGCTCCCAACACCTGGGTCTATCTCGACGCCGGCAACCCGGCATGGGCGAGCGCGGCGACCATGGCCCGGCGCCTCCACGAAGCCGGACTCCGACAGGCCCACGGCTTCTCGCTCAACGTCTCCAACTATCTGACCACGGCCGAGAACACCGCGTACGGCAACGCCGTCAACAGTGAGCTCAGGGCCCGGTACGGCTACACCAAGCCGTTCGTCGTGGACACCAGCCGCAACGGCAACGGCTCCAACGGCCAGTGGTGCAACCCCTCAGGCCGCCGTATCGGCGCCCCCACCCAGCTGGGCGGAGGCGCCGAGATGCTCCTGTGGATCAAGGTCCCGGGCGAGTCCGACGGCAACTGCGGCGTAGGAAACGGCTCCTCGGCCGGTCAGTTCCTCCCGGAGGTCGCCTACAAGATGATCTACGGCTACTGATCCGGCGGACCGACCTCGGCCCTGATTCTGCATCAGCCTCCGTTGATGTCAGGTTGTTGGTGTTGAAGTTGAGGCCGCCTGACGGCGTTGGAGCCGGACGTCCGCAGGAACGAGAAGACCTCGTTGGACCCGTTGGTGCCCTTGTAGACGTTCCAGTTGTGGCCGCCGAGGGAGACGTTGTCCTCATAGCCGCCGATCGGGCCGACGGATCCGTTGTAGTTGACCCAGAGCATGATCTCGTAGTCGTGGTCGGTGTCCCAGATGTCGTACGACGTGTTGTACGCGCCGGACGCCGGGACACCGACGTTGTAGTCGCTGGTGAGCCAGCCGAGGGAGTCGATCGTCTAGTTGATCGACTTCGTCGAGTTCGGGTAGGACTTGGTGCCGCCGGTGTTGGGGTGGTCGGCCCAGACACCCCAGCCGGTCCCGGAGTTGGCCCAGATGCACTGGCCGTCGGCGCGAGCACAGCCATGACGATCTTGCGTATGTCGCGACTGTCCATGGTGTTCCTTCCAGGGGTGGAGGGAATGCTCTTCAGCCCTTGATGGCTCCGGTGAGCATGCCCTTCTTGAAGTGCCGCTGGACGAAGGGGGAGGCGACGGCGACGGGGATCAGCGCGAGGACCATGACCGCCATCTGCAGCCCCAGCGAGGAGAGTTGCCCGGTGCGGACCGCCTGCTGGAGGCCGGTCGGCGCCTCGGTGTTCTTCTGGACCAGTTGGATGAGCACGTTCTGCAGCGGCATCATCTGCTGGTCGCTGAGGTATATGGAGGCGTTGAAAGAGCGTGACACCGACCGAGACCATGATGGCCCGGCTGACCTGGCCGCCGCCGAGCAGTTCGGTGTAGTTGACGAACGTGATGCCCTGCGGGATCACGACGAGGCCGTCGGCCCGGTCGATCACGGGCTTGGGAGAGAGGCTGGTGACGATCACGATCCACAGCGGACCGAGCACCCCCAGGCAGCAGAGCAGGAGGAAGCCGCTCTGGGCGGTGATTCCGGCCTTGCTCGGCGGCTCCTCCCACACCGGGCGGGCGCCTTGACACTGCGGATGAGCTGCGCATTAAGGCTCTCAAAGCGGACATTCCATTACTGCGACGGGATTCGCTGTCGAAGCGCTTCGATGTGGAGGCTAGGTGAACACCCATAGGCACACATAGGCACACATAGGCACACAAGGGTCGCTTCCAAAATTCCTCTGAGGTGGGGAAAAGGCAGCATCGAAGCGCTTCGAGAAGGATCATTGCTCCCCCTCAGGAAATACCATGTCTGCTGTGGCCGACTGCGGGGGCGCGAAGGCCCCACCCCAGTCGCTCCGGCACTGGCACCCCGAACGCACCGGCCCGGGGCGCCTTGGGAGTGGGGCGGATCTAGGCTGGAAGTGGCTGCTGAGACCAGCCCTGACGGGCACGGCTGTCCGGACGGAGGCGTGGCGCGTGGAGATGGCCGGCAGACAGGACGCGCCCAGCGCCGTTGCCATGGTGGACCCGGACGGCATGGTGAGCGGCTGGAGCGAGGGGGGCCGGCTGCTGCTGGGCTGGACGGCGGAGGACACCGTCGGCCGTCCCGTGGCCGACCTGCTGGTCGATCCCCCGCCACCCGGCTTCCCCGAGGGCTACGGCGCCGGCCCCGACCCCACGGGGTTCATCCTCCTGCGGCACCGGGACGGTTCCACGCTGGACGCCGTGGTGACGGCTCAACCGCTGTTCGGCCCCGACGGGCGGGCACTGGGTCATGCGGTGACCATCCAGCGCTGGGGAAGCCGCCCGGTGATCGCCGACCGGGCCTTCGAGCAGTCCCCCTTCGCTCTGGGTGTCTACGACCCTGAGCTGCGGTTCCTGTGGATCAACGCCTCCTCGGGCCGGGTGATCGCGCACTCCGAGGAGCAAGTGCTCGGCAGGAAGTACCGCGAGATGTTTCCCGAGTTCGACCGCTCGCTGTTTCCCGAGCGGGACGACAAGCCCTACACGGACGCCCTCGCCGAAGTGGCGAGAACGGGCAAGCCCGCGCGTCTCATCACCGTCTTCCGCCCGCGCGGCAGTGACTACGCCAATGCCTGGGCCACCAGCATCTGGCCCGTCCGAGACGCCGAAGGCAGGGTCCGGGCGATCGCCAACTGGGGATTCGACATGAGCGCCGAGTACTGGGCCCGGCAGCGCCTGCTCATGCTCAACGAGGCCAGCGGCGGCATCGGCCGGACACTCGACGTGATCGGCACCGCCCAGGAACTGGCCGGCGCCGCCGTGCCGACATTCGTCGACCTCGTCACCGTGGATCTCTTCGACGAGGTGCTGCGCGGAGAGGAGCCGCCCTCCGTGTCCGGGTTCACCCCCGGCGAGACCATCGTGCTCAGCCGTGCCGCCCAGCACAGCGCGAAGGGGGACACCGACCGGGCTCCCGGGCCCTCCCCGCAGGTCAGTCACGCTCCCGGTTCCGTCGCCGCCCGCTGCATGGCCACCGGCAGGTCCACGGTCCAGCTCGCGGCCGAACCCGGCCAGGGCGGCGAATGGGCCTTCGGGCCCGGCCTCGCCTCCGACCCGGCCCACTGGCCACCGGGCAACCCGTTGATCGACGGGTCCATCGCCGCGGACGGGCTGACCGGCCGGATCACCGTGCCGCTCCAGGCGCGCGGCGCGCTGCTCGGGGTCGTCGCCTTCTCCCGTCTCGACCGGCCCGAGGCCTTCACCGCCGACGACCTGATCCTCGCCGAAGAGCTGACCGCCAAGGCAGCCGTCGCCATCGACAACGCCCGCCGGTACTCGCGCGAGCGCACGACCGCGCTGACCCTGCAACGCAGCCTCCTGCCGCAGGTGATGCCCAACCAGGAGGCGGTCGAGGTGGCATCCCGCTACCTGCCCGGCGGAGCCGGCGCGGAAGTGGGCGGTGACTGGTTCGACGTCATTCCGCTGTCCGGTGCCCGGGTCGCCCTGGTCGTCGGCGATGTCGTCGGCCATGGCCTGCACGCCTCGGCCAGCATGGGCAGGCTGCGCACGGCGGTCCGCACCCTCGCCGACGTCGACCTGCCACCGGACGAGCTGCTGACCCACCTGGACGACCTGGTCCTGCACCTCGCCAGCGACCTGCAGTCCGACAGCCACTTCCAGCCGACCGGCGAGTCCGGCGCCACCTGCCTGTACACCGTCTACGACCCTGTCTCCCGGCGCCTTACGCTGGCGAGCGCCGGCCATCCCCTGCCGCTGATCATCTCTCCGGACGGCACCAGCACCCCGGTGCCCGCCCACCCTGGACCGCCGCTCGGCATCGGTGGGCTGCCTTTCGAGGCCACCGAGCTCGAACTGCCCGAGGGCAGCATGGTCGCCCTCTACACCGACGGACTCGTGCACAGCCGCGAGTCCGATGTCGACCAGCGGATCACCGAGCTGCGGCAAGCCCTGAACCAGTCGGCCACCTCGCTGGAGGCCCTGTGCGACACGGTGATGGACGCCATGCTCCCTGATCGCCGCACCGACGACGCCGCCTTGCTGCTCGCTCGCACTCACGCGCTGGCTCGCCACCACGTCGCCGACTGGGAGGTCGAGCCCGACCACGCGCAGGTGCCGCGCGCCAGGAAGTTCGCGGTCGACCAGGTGGACGCCTGGGGCCTGGAGGAGGCGGCCTTCGTCACCGAACTGGTCGTCAGCGAGCTGGTCACCAACGCCATCCGATACGGCGAGCCGCCGATCAGGCTGCGGCTGATTCGCGACACCTCCCTGATCTGCGAGGTCTCCGACGCCAGCAACACCGCCCCGCACCTGCGCCGGGCCCGCGCCTTCGACGAGGGCGGCCGGGGCCTGTTGCTCGTCGCCCAGCTCACCCAGGGGTGGGGCACCCGGCACACCACCAACGGCAAGACGATCTGGTGCGCGCAGACCCTCTCCGAGTCTGAGCCACGCTGAGATCCAACCCCGCGGACCGCCTCCCGCGGCTCCGCCGACCGGTTGCAGCTCACCTGCGTGCGGCGGGCGTCGTCGGCGATCGCGGCCGCGGGACATGATGGCCATCGGCGGCCGACTGCTGGCGGACAGCTACCGCGTCCCGTCGGCAATGCCGAGCACTCGTCGGGTCTCGGCGGCGATCTGCTGCGTCTCGCCGGTTGCGACCACGAGGACCGGGACACCTCCCACCGCCTGATCGATGCGTCGGTGGCCTTCCCGCATCAAGTCTCCCAGTTCGGGGACGAGCAGCCCGCCTCGTACACCGAGAACAGTCAGGGCCGAGCAGATCTCCTCGCGTACCTCGGGTTGGTCCTCGCCGATCTCCCCGGTGAAGACCAGCGCGTCCAGCCGGTCCAGCGAGGCGGCCATCGAGGCGATGCCCCTGCGGCAGCTGAGTGTGAACGTCGCCAGCGCCAACGCGGCCGCGGCATCACCCTCCGCGCGGGCGCGCACCAGGTCCCGGGTGTCTCCCGAGGTACCGGAGAGGCCGAGCAGACCGGAACGCCGGTGGAGTGTGTCATCCAATTCGTCCGCGCTCAGACCGTGCCGCCGCTGCAGCCACAGCAGCGCGCCGGGGTCGAGGCTGCCGCTGCGCCGACTCATCACCAGGCCTTCCAGCGGAGTGAGGCCCATGGTGGTGTCCACGCTGCGTCCGTTCCGGACGGCGCAGGCCGAGCAGCCGCCACCCAAGTGCACGAGCACGACCTGAAGGTTGTCGACGGGTCGGCCCAGGACCTGCGCCGTCCTCCGTAGTGCCCACGAGTAGGAAAGCCCGTGGAAGCCGTACCGGCGCAGCCCGTATTCGGCTCGCCATCGCTCCGGCACGGCGTACGTGCGCGCCTGTGCCGGCAGATCCTTGTGAAAGACGGTGTCGAAGCAGGCGACATGAGAAACGTCGGGCAGGATTTCTCGTGCGGCATCGACCACCTGCAGGGCAGGAGTCACGTGCAGCGGCGCGAGTTCGGCGACGTCCGCCAGCAGAGCCCGTACGCGTGCGTCGATCAGCGTATGTCCAGTCAGGTGCGGACCACTGTGGACGATGCGGTGACCAACCGCCGCAGGAGCGGGCACCTCGCTGAGGAAGTTCCGCAGTTCCGCCGCCGCAGCGGGTCCCGGGGGCTCCGAGGCGTCTCGAACCGCCACCCGTTCACCGTCCGCGGCGAACAGAGCGATGTGAAGGCTCGAAGAGCCGGCATCGAGGACCAGTACGTGACCGTCACGGCTCTCGTGGGAGCGGTCAGCACTCATCACGCACCTCCAGTGCACTCGCGTACTCCGGCACGGTGCGCCGACCACGGAGTGCGACCCTGTGCTCAGGGTCGGCCTCGGTGCGGTCCGGGTTGTGCTCCGCCCCGCTCGCGTCGGGCTACCCAACCCTTGTCCTGCCGCCTGGTAGGCCTCGGTGATGTCGTGCCCGCCGCTTCCCCCCAGGCTGCCACCACGGGGAGGGATCCGCCCGTCCACCCGTTCGCCCAGCACGCAGCGCCTGCGGGCCGGGGCACCCCTAGCATGCTGACTGTGCGACCCATTCTCCCGAAGATCGAGGGCGGCCGGGTACAGGGCCTCCTACAGCTCATCGAGGACGGCATCCACCTCGTCGTCGCGGCGCTCCTCGTACTGCTCGCGGGGATCCTGACCGTCGGGGTCGCCAACGACGTCATCAGGTCGATCCAGGGGCCGTACCGCGAGGAGACGGTCGTTCTCTCCGCCCTGGACAGCGGCCTGGTGCTGTTCATCGTGGCCGAGCTGCTCCACACCGTCCGCCTCACCATCAGGAACCGGACCCTCGACGCGGAGCCGTTCCTCGTCGTCGGCCTGATTGCCGGCATCCGCAAGGTGCTCATCGTGACGGCCGAGGCGGAGAAGTCCTTCCGGTGGAACGTCGAGGGGATCGAACTGCTCATCCTGGCGGGGCTGATCCTCGTGATGACGACAGCGGTGTACGTGTGGCGGCGCTCGACACGGCCAGGGGACTACTTCCCGCTCCAGGGGGCGCGGCGCTCCCCGTCACCGGAGCCGTCACCCACCCCGGTTCGCGGGTGATGAACCGTCACCTTCCGCAGCCACGGCCGCCCGCACCCGCTGCTCCTCGCGAGCGGAGCTGACGTCCCGTTCCAGGGGTGTGCGGCTTACTGCTGCCGCGAGGTCCTCCAGGGCCCGCTTCTGCAATTGCGCCCCGCGTCGCAGCACCGGGCTCCGGTCCCCGGCGGCGCCGTCCCACGCGTGGAGCGCATCCTCCACACGCCCCCAGTCCGGATTCCTGTGCTCGCGCACGTCGTCTGCCGCCCGCGCGGTGTCCGCCTCCAAGGCCTCGGCGAACCGCTCCGCCTCGGGGTCGAAACGACTGCCGGCCCGCGGAACGTGGCTCTCCATGAGCATCGCTGCCCGGTCAAGTCCCTTGAGCGCCTCTTGCGCCTCCTCCGCCTCGCGCGACGTCAGACCTCTGGGGCCGACCGGTTCCTGCCTTGCCTGGTCGTAGGCCTCCTGCCAGGCGGCACGTGCCTCCCTGCTCGCCAGCAGGGCCCTGCGCATGTCGGCGCGATGCTCCCTGGTCGGTTCGGCGTAGCCGCGGAGCACTGCGGCCGCGTAGCGGCCGTCGGCGGCGAGCCAGTCCGCCAGCCGGCCCGGCAGCCGGGGGGTCTCCCATGCGGGGAACACCACGTACGCCAGCATGGCCAGGGCCCCTCCGAGCAGGGTGAGCACCACCCGCTCCGGGACCGTCTGCTCCCATGCCTGGCCGCCCATGCCGAGCAGGAAGACGACGTAGGCGGCGGTGAAGCACTGGGAGTAGGCGTAGCCCGTACGGAGCAGTGTGTACGACAGGGCCGCCGATACCACCGCCAGAGCGCCGAACACATAGGCGTCCGGGCCCAGGGCCCGCACCATCCCGGTGGCGAGCGCGACCCCCGCCAGGGTCCCGGCGAGACGGCCCACCGCACGCGCGTACGTCCGGTGGAAGTCCGGCCGCATCACCATCACCGAGGCGATGGGCGCCCAGTAGCCGTGTTCCAGGGGCAGCCGGGAAGCGATCAGATAGCCGAGCGTGGCCACCGCCGCCAGGCGGACGGCGTGCCGGAACACGGGCGAGTCCCGGCGGAGCTCACGGCGGACCGCCCGGACGACGACCGGGAGCAGGCGGAACATGGTCGGGCGCACCAGGAACTGGGCGCTCGCGGGGCCGGGCGGCGTAGGTGCCTTGTCACGTGCCCCGCCGCTCCCGGCGATCTCCAACGCCTCGGCGAGCAGTTCCACGAGCCGTTCGGCGGCCTGCCGGGCGGGCCCCTCCAGCACCTCGCCCTCCTCGTCGACGCGCAGGACGTCCGCGCTCCCGGGCGGCACCTCGGCGGGAGTTCCGCGGCGGATCGAACGGGCGGCCGCGTCCAGGACATCGGCGGCCGCGCCGAGCAACTCCCGTGCGCGGTCCCGCCCGGGTCCCTCCGCCGGGGCGCCGACGTCCGGGTCGGCGAGCGCGGCGACGACCGGCAGAATGCGCTCGGCGAGGCCCCGGGGGCCGTGGAGGACGGGAGGCCGGGTGCGGGCCTGTGATGGCGTCACGGCGGCCGCGTCCCGGGCCGTCATCAGCGGCTCCGGGTCGAACGGCGCGGTCGGGTCGTGCCGCAGCCGGCGGGCGTAGTCGGCCACGGCGGCCAGAGCGTCGGCCAGCGCGTCACGATGCGCCCCCCAGCGGCGAATCGGGAACAGCAGGATCAGCACGGCCTGCGCCACGCCTCCGAGCGCGATGACCCCGGCGTGTTCCAGGGCCCGCCCGACGCTGGTGGGCAAGGTGATGGTCACCAGCATGCTGCCGACCGTCGTCGCTGCGACGATCCCAGCGGTCGATCCGAGGGACCACGCCATCCCCGCGGCAAAGGCCCATACGGCCAGCAGCGGGAGGAACGTCACGAGTCGCCCCGCCGCCAGGTAGCCCACGAAGGTACTGAGCGCCAGACCCGCGCCCGCGCCGAGCGCGATCACCTTGCGCGGACGCCAGGTGCGCTGAAAGGTGGCCGCACCCGCGGAGTAGGCACCGAGGGCGGCGGACGCTGCGTACGCAGGGGAGACCAACCACAGCGCCGGCCCGATGACGAGCGCCACCGCAGCAGCCGTACGCAGCGCGAGCAGGGGCTCCAGCCGCGTCTCCTCGATCGTGAGCCCGGATCGCACGACCTCCCCGAAGGTCCGCAGCCACCTCACTCATGTGAGCCTAGCCGGAACGGCCTGCCGGGGCGCGTCGGCCGCGCCGCCGCCTCCTGACGGCACCGCGCTCGGACGCGCGGCCCCGGGCCGACGTCCACCGGCAAACCGGCACGCTCTCACGTACATTGACGATCGATGACATGACGGTTCACTTGGAGGGCTGGTCACCGTGGTCGTCCTGGAGCGTGTGGCGACGCTCCTGTTCGCGCTTGGAGTAGGCGGCTGCCCGGATCGCGTCGTCGCTCTCCAAGCCTGATCCCAGCGCGCCGCCCACGGTGGCGACCGAAGCGACGAACCAGGACAGTGTCAAATACCCTTCGGCGTCCAGTGGGGTTCGTGTCACGGAAACGAACGCTTCGTCGTTGAGGATGAACAGCGCCCACACCCAGTTGATGAACATCAAGCCCGCGTAGCAGACGAGCACCCCGATACCCACGGTCACGACCGTCGAGGCGTTGTACAGCCGCGCCCTCTGCCTCGCCTCCGGCGAGCTCTCTGCTGATCGATGCCACAGCTCCGCGTCTATGATCAGCCAGCCGATCATGATCGCGACAGATCCGACCGTGGCGATCACGAGGCGTGGCGTGCTGAGGGACGCGGCCAGGGTCCAGACGGTGGAGTTCACGGTGGCGACCGCTCCCGTGGCGAGTGCGGCCGCCAGGGCTTTCGACAAGCCCGGCACCAACCGCCACGGCCGGTTGGCGCGGACCATGCCGGCGAGCACTCGCAGGTAGCCGCGCGGCCCGCTGACGACGTACCGAAGATCGTCGGTCTCCTTCTCACCGAGAGGTCCTTCAGCTCCAGTGGGTTGCGGACCCTCCAAGCCAAGCACGGCTTCTTCGACGGCCCGCCGAGCCCTCGTCTGCAGCCGCAGGCCCCCCAGCGAAGGAAGAGAGAGGAGCGCCAAGCCGTGTTCGTGATTCAGATTCACAGCGAGCCTGCGCCCGTGGGAGTGCAGCGGAAGGTCGGTGAGGGCCACGACGATGTCCCAGTTCTCCGCACTCCCGCGGTCCATGATCCGGCGCATCAAGGTGGGCGGGTCCTCCGTCCCCGAGGTGAAGGGCTCACTGACCACCTCGACGTCGAACCGTCGCCCCTCGCCCGACTTGTCGGCGAGCCGAGCGGAAAGTGTCCGTGCCATGCGCTGCGCGATCTCCGTCGGCGCGTCCGGATCCGCCAGGAGAGCCACGACCGTAACGCCCGGCGACGACACCCGCATGACTGGACCCTCCTCATCGGCTGCCACGCGATCCCGAGTGCCCACGGACACCGCCGAGGTAACGTTGACGCCGCGTGACACGCTGGCCTCTGCCTGCAGGTGCAGGTGGCATCGCGCTCCCACGCGGGAAGTCCCAGAACGCCTGCGAGGCAGAGGGGCTGCTGCTCACCGGCCTCTCCCGAGCGCTCTCTGGTCCTGCTGTCGGTCCGCACGCCCGTCCGACCCGCCGGGCAGTCGGACGCATGGGCCTGGCAGGGCAAAACAGGGAGGCTAATTGGGCCCGGCATACGCATGCGTTCGCGCGCCCCCGTCGGCCAGGCTGACTGCAAAGCCCAGGGGCCGGGAGCCGGCCGGCTCCCGCAGCCGGAGGTTGCCGTCATGACCGTGATGTCCATCGCCAGATTCGAGAGGTTCTTTCGCGCGACCGCAGGACTGAACGTCGACAAGAACGATCTCAAGCGCTACAGCGACTTCGTCGACGCCAAGCTCTACGATCTGCTGACCGTCGCGCAGGCCACCGCCAAGGCCAACGGGCGCGACATCATCCAGACCAGTGACTTGCCGATCACGAAAGGCCTGCAGGAGAGCATTCACCACTTCCGGAAGATCGACCAAGAGGTAGAACTCAAGCCGATCCTGGAACAGCTCGCCACTCACCCCGCTCTGGACCGCACACCCGATGAGGAGACCGAGGCGGCCTATCCGGACATCGTCGGCGGACTCAGCCTGGCCCTTGCCCAGAGCTTCAAGATCCTCCACCCCGACCTGAAAAACCCCCAGACCCAGCACTGGGACGAGGCTCGAGCCGTCTTCGACCTCCTGCTCTGAGCGGAAGCCTGCCGAGACCGCGGCGGGTACCCGCCGGGCGCTGGAGCGGAGGGCGAGCCCGAAGGGATCATCGAAGGCATGGACAGGAGCATGTCCGTCGGGTCCCGGGGAGCGGCTGCTGGATGAACTGGTCAGGGCGGCCCAGCTGGCATCACCTGCGGAACTGCCCGTCGTCCTGAACCGGTACACCGAGGCCATGGGCTTGGGCAGAGCCGTTGTCCATCTGGTTGACATCCAGCAAAGACTGCTGGTGCCTTTTGTCGAAGGCGAGCCGGAACTGGAGCTCGACACCTCGCTGGCCGGATGGGCCTACCGCACCGACTCTCTCCGAGTGGAAAAAGGCCCCTCCGACGGGCTGACCGCTGCGCGATGGTGTCGCTGTAGGTGCGCTCTGCCCACGGAGATGGTGAGGGCTTTTCTCCCTCCCCGGTCGATCGGCACCGGGCGGGTCGTGTCGACGGCGGTTCTGGAACCCGCGTACGAACTGGGCGGCGACGCTTTCGACCATGCGTTCACCGAGGACGTTCTGCACGCCACAGTCCTCGACGGCATAGGGCCCGATCTGGCGTCCGGACTTGCCACCTCTGTCGCCATGGCGGGCTGCCGCAACGCCCGGCGCAGCGGGGCAGACCTGAACGAACTCGTCGGCACCATGGACGAGGCGTTGGCGAAGTGGCTTCCGGATCAGTTGTGCACGGGTGTCTTCACCCAGTTGCACATGCCCACCGGTGTGCTGCGCTGGTGCAACTGCGGCCACCCGCCTCCATTGCTCATCCGTCGCCACCGCCTGCTCCACAAGGCCTTGGAGCGGCCGCCTGAGCCTCCTCTGGGTCTGCCCGCCAGTATCGCCGGGACCGCCCGTTCACCGACTACATCATCCGGTCGACCGCGGCAGGGCAGAGCGCCCCGGAAGTGCTGCGTCTGCTCATCCATGCCATCCTCGAGCATCAGCACAACGAACTCAGCGACGACGCCACGATCTTGATGTTCGAGTGGCAGCCCCCTGGTCCGTGACCAAGAGCATGACCTCCTCCACCGGGGTCACGGCAGGAGCGCGGCAAGCGAGTTCGGCACCCGGGATTTGAGGTGCTGCCATTCGCCGGCGCTCACATGGCGCTCCAGAGTTTTCAGTACGGTGCGCACCAGCTTCTCGCTGCCGCCCTCGACCGCATAGGGGAATTCGCTCCGGACCCGTGCGAGGAACTCCTCGTTGCTCATCTTCACGGGCGTTTCGGCCGGCTTCCAGCCGTCGTAGTAGACGCCTCTGACGAGGGTCGGCAGTTGGGCGCCGAACTGTACGGCCGTCTCGACCGGGAGACGATCCCGAAGCGGGTGCAGCACGGCCCGCAGTGCCGCGTACGACTGCTTACGCCGTTCTTTGGGCCACTCGAAAGCCTCCTCGACGTCCTTGAGGAGCCGATTGGCCTTGTCCACCATGGTGTCGAACGAGGAGAAACCTGTATCAACCATTTGCCTGGGCCTTTCGCTCTTGACCCCTCACGGGCTCAGTCCGCGAGGTCGGCCTTGCCGAACAGGACCGCGTAACTGGAGGGGAGTTGGCTGATGATCTGATTCAGCTCTCCGCCGGTCACAGCGTCGGCAACGGTGGTCAGGACCGCGCTGGCGTCCCACTGCGCAGTACGCGGCCGGGCATGGGTGCGCTCGGCGACCCGGCGGTAGAACTCTTCGATCCCGAAGCTCTGCGCCTGCTGCGGCGTGGCATGGTCCAGAACCTGTCCCAGCGGGCCGGGCATCTGGGATGCGAGGTCCTTGACCTCTCCCGGGCTGATCCGTTGGGCCAGCACTTCCAGCACGGCGTTGGTGACGTCCGCGGCTTCGTCCTGGTCCTTGTATTCGCCTCGCTCGCGTACATGGGCGAGGAATCCGTCGTATTTCATCGCTGCCTCCTTCTGCCCGGTCACCGCTGGTCCTGGGGTCCCCCTCGTGCGCTCTCGGGCCGGCCGGATCCGTCCGCCGGCGCGTAGCTGCCGTTCGCAAGGCTCTTGGCCCGGGACTCCCGCTCGGACTCACGCAGGGCACGGCGGAAGCGTCCGGGGCCCCAGGAACGGCCGCCCACGGCCTGTTCGAGTTGGTCGAGGCTCGTCGGGCCGGATTCTTGGAGCGTGTGGGTGATCTGTTCGACCTCGTCGTCGAGGCGTTGTTCGGCCATGGCGGACGTACGGCTTGCCGTGCCCGCGGTGCCGGCCATCCCCGGCGAGTACATCCTGCTGCCCGGCCCGGTGCCCGGGCGGTAGCGGCGGGCTCCGGCGCGCTCCCGCTCCCGGCGGCGGGCGGTGCGGTCGGTGATTCGCTGTTCCCGCTCGTGCGCGGCCTGCCGGACGTGCTCGGGCCGGCGGCGGTCGCGTGCGTCCTGGGGCGCGGGCTCGTCGCGCCAGGCTGCCTCGGCTTCCTCAGCGGTGAGCGGCCGGGCGATGTTCTCCAGGGACTGTTGTTCGGCCCGGACACCGAAGAAGACCTCGGCCAGCCCGCCCAGCGCCATGGCTGCCGCTCCGACGAGGAAGCCGATGGCCACCAGGTCCGCATCCCCACTGTGAATCAAGTGGCCGAACAGCAGCGGGCCGGTGATTCCGCCCACGGCCGTGCCGATCGCGAAGAACAGCGAGATGGACAGGGCTCGGGTCTCCATGGGGAAGACCTCACTCACCGTCAGGTAGGCCGAGCTCGCTCCCGCGGACGCCACGAAGAAGGTCAGCGAGACCAGCAGGAAGAACCACCATGTCGTCAGCGAGCCGTTGACCAGCAGGACGGCGAGGACGGCCGCCACGACCGCCGAGCCGAAGTAGGTGCCCGCGATCATCGGCTTTCTGCCCACGGTGTCGAACAGTCGGCCGAGAAGGAGTGGTCCGAGGAAGTTGGCGATGGCGAAGAGGGCCAGGAAGTAGGGGATCGAGCCGGAGCCGATGTCGAAGAAGCCGTTCAGAATCGTGCCCAGGTCGAACACGATCGCGTTGTACAGGAACGCCTGTCCGACGAAGAGCGCCAGACCGAGAAGGGCGCGACGCGGGTACCGCCGCAGAGCCACGCCGGCGATCTCCCTGAACGGGATGACGTCGCGCTGCCGTACGGTGACCGCCTCGCCCGGTTCCGGCAGCTCGCGGTCGATCTCTTGGCGCACCTCGGCCTCGATCCGGTCGACGATGCGTTCAGCCTCGGCTTCGTGCCCGTGGATGAACAGCCAGCGCGGACTCTCCGGTAGATGGCGACGTACCAGCATGATGCCCAGACCCAGGATGCCTCCCAGGCCGAAGGCCAGCCGCCAGCCGAGGTTGTCTGCCAGCAGACTCTCGTTGAGAAGCAGCACGGCGACCAGGCTGCCGAGCGCGGCACCGATCCAGTAGCTGCCGTTGATGGCCAGATCCACCTGCCCGCGGTTGCGGGCTGGAATCAGCTCGTCGATGGCCGAGTTGATCGCGGCGTACTCTCCGCCGATGCCCATTCCGGTGATGAAGCGGGCGAGGTAGAGGTACCAGGCGTCGTGGGCGAACGCGGTCGCGACGGTGGCGAGGATGTAGATGCCGAGCGTGAGCATGAACAGCTTCTTGCGCCCGTAGCGGTCGGTGAGTCTCCCGAACAGGAGAGCGCCCGCGCATGCGCCTGCCACGTAGATGGCGGCGGCCGTGCCTATGTCTGCGCTGGTCAGATCGATGCCGCTGCCCGGCTCGGTCATACGGGCGGCAACCGCCCCGACGATCGTCACCTCGAGTCCGTCCAGGATCCAGACGGTTCCCAGACCGATGACGATCCGCCAGTGGAATCGGGACCACGGCAGCCGGTCAAGCCGGGCGGGGACCTTGGTGGTGACGACACCGAGCTCGGCGGTGGTAGTCATGCCACGCCTCCTCGTTCAGGGCCGTGGGCTGTTGCTTGTCCGGGGGGACATAACAGGCTGGAATGCGCCGGTCCGCATAGCGTGTCTTCTGTGCTGCGCTGCCACCTTCTGGGACACCGTTTTCGCTTTCTCCATGAGGGCGACACGATGCTCTGGCGCTGTGAGCGTGGGTGCGGAGCCGAGGGAAGCAAGCGATATCCGACGGCCCAGGACGCCGAGCGTTACGCACAGGCGTTCGACCGCGAGGATCAGGCGGACATGGGCCGGCGAGCACCGCTGGGCCTGCTCCCCCTTCGGCTGCTGCGCGCCTGGCGTCTGCGGCGCCGAAAGGAAGCCGGTCGCGAGCCGCGTGCCGAGTCTCCGCCGCGGTGAGGGGCTGTGATTCGGGACGTCGTTCATGAGTCACCCCGGGTGTCGAGCCTCGCCGGCCCGGCCGCGGTGCCGGACGCATGTCCGGAACCGCGGCGTTCGCGTCTCAGCCGCCGCCGGTGCTTTCACTCGTCTCGCTGATCTCGACGTGCCGGGGCTTTGCGACTTCGGCCTTGGGGACGGTGATGGTGAGCACCCCGTCCGACATCTGCGCATTGATCTTTTCGGTGTCGACCTCTCCGGGCAGCCGCAGCCGGTACTCGAAGGCTCCGGTGCGGCGAGTGCTCCGGCGCAGGACGCCTTTGCGTTCCTTCTCCTTGATCTCTCCGGTGACCACCAGCTCTTGGCCGTTCGCTTCGACGTCGATGTCCTTGCTCTTGACGCCGGGGAGTTCGATCTCGATGCGGAAGGCGTCGTCGGACTCCGTGACATCCGCCAGGGGCGTCCACGCGACTGCGGGCGCCGCGCGTCCCACCGTGGATTCGATCAGTCCGCTCATCTCGCTGAGCAGTTGGTCGAACTCCGTCAGCGGATTGCGTGCCCAGCCAACGGGCCTGTCCTGGATTGCGCCACCGCGGTGGCGCCTGACGGGCGTGGTCATTCCCATCGCCTCCTTCTCCTTCTCGTGATCTCGTCGCCCGCTGGTGTCATGCGAGCCAAGCTGACTCCTTCCGACGGGTGTGCGGGGAGCTGTCGGTGCCGCCGGGCGCGGCCGTGTGGCCCAGGTAGCGGTGCACGAATTGGATGCTCATCGCGCCTTCGCCGACCGCGGAGGCCACGCGCTTCACCGAGCCGCTGCGGACGTCGCCGGCGGCGAAGACGCCAGGCAGGCTGGTCTCCAGCGTCAGGCAGTCGCGGCCCTGGCTCCGCCACAGCCCGGGAACAGAGCAGGCCTGCGCCTCCGCGCCGGTGAGCACGAAGCCGCGCGCGTCGAGGGCGAGTGCGCCGGACAGCCACTCGGTGTGGGGGTCGGCGCCGGTGAAGACGAACAGGGCACGCACCGCGAGCCGGCTGTGCTCGCCCGTACGGCGGTCGACCACGTCGACCGCCTCCAGCGTTTTGTCGCCGAGTGCCTCGGTCATCTCGGTGTGCAGCAGCACGCGCACCCGCGGGTGGCGCTCGACCTGATCGATCAGATAGCGGGACATGTGCGCCTCGAGGCTCGGCCCACGGACGAGCAGATACACCTGCGGTGCGTACCCGGCCAGGAAGAGCACGGCCTGGCCCGCGGAGTTGCCGCCGCCGACGACGGCCACCGGGTCGGTGCGGCACTGCTGGGCTTCGTAGACGGTCGCCGAGTAGTGGACGCTCGTTCCCTCCAGGCGTTCGATGCCGGGCACTTGGAGGCGGCGGTAGCGGGCGCCGGTGGCCAGGACGACGGTGCGGGCGGTGATCTCGCTGCCGTCGGCGAACCCGACGGCGTAGTGGCCGTCCCGCGGTTCGAGGCGGGCCGCCTCCGCCGGGACGCTGATCCGGGCGCCGAACTTGTCGGCCTGGAGCACGGCGCGGTCGGTGAGTTCGGCGCCGGAGATGCCGGAGGGGAAGCCGAGCAGATTCTCGATGCGGGATGACGTCCCGGCCTGGCCGCCGGTGGCCAACGCCTCGGCCAGGGTCGTGCCGAGGCCCTCCGAGGCGGCGTTCACCGCGGCGGCGAGACCGGCCGGACCGGAGCCGACGATGAGGAGATCGCCGCGGCCGTTGCCCGACGGCAGGGGCGGCAAGCCGATCAAGCGGGCCAGTTCGGCGTTGCTCGGATTGCGCAGCAGGGTCGTGTCACGCCATATCACCAGCGGTGTCTGCTCCGGACCGACCGCGAAGCGGCGCAGCAGCGCCTCGGCCTCCTCGTCCGTCTCCAGATCGATCCAGCGGTACGGCAGCCGGTTGCGGGCGGCGAACTCACGCAGCCGCCGGGTGTCGGGCGAATAGCGCGAGCCGACGATGCGGAAACCGGCGCCCTGCCCGACGAGCAGGGCACGGCGGCCCAGGCAGGCGCGCAGCACCAGATCGCCTAGGACGGAGTCCCGGGTCACCAGGTCACGCAGCTGATCCATGGACAGGGCGAGGACCTCACCGGGGTCCCTGACCGTAGCGGTGTAGAAGGCCACCTGCCCGTTCAGGAGGCCGAGTTCGCCTATGAAGCGGCCGGGGCCGTGCACACGCAGCAGGCGTTCGTCAGGCGTGCCGTAGCCCTCGACGACGGCAACCGAGCCACTGAGGACGACGTAGAACGTCTCGCACCGCTCCCCCTCCCGGATCAGCACATCACCAGCGTCGACTGCGCGCCGCCGGCCACGCTGCGCCAGGCGGGCCAACTGGTCCTCCGGCAAGCGGGGATAGGCGCCGTAGATGTCGGCGGTCTCGAAGGGGACGCTCTCCTCGCCCTCGTCCGGCACCTGTGCTGCGCCTGCTCCCGTCTCGTCGCCGGCCATCACACGAACGCCTCATGGGCGAAGCACCACCGCCAGTCCTCGCCGGGCTCCAGCGACGCCGCGATCGGATGGCCGTCGGCGGCGGCGTGACGGCGCGCGTGCCGGTTCGGCGAGGAATCGCAGCAGCCGACGTGGCCGCAGGTCAGGCAGAGCCTGAGGTGGACCCACGGGGAGCCGAGCAGCAGACACTCCTGACACCCTTCGGGGGTCAGTGGCTGGACAGGCCGGACGAGCGCGAGGTGGGGGTCGGTTCCTACGGTCATGGCTGTTCACCCTTTCCCGGCCGGTTCGAGGCCGGCGATCGACTGCTCCACCCACCGCCGCAGGGCAGGGGCAGGTGCGGCACCCGCCTGCCGGGCGATGGTCTGCCCTTTGTCCAGGACCAGCAGCGTCGGTACCGCCTGGACCTCGAACCGCTGCGCCAGGCGCGGGTTCTTGTCGATGTCGACCTTGACCAGCTTGATCTTTCCGGCGAGATCGGCGGCGACCTTCTCCAGCTCGGGGCTCACCATGCGGCAGGGGCCGCACCAGGTGGCCCACAGGTCGACGACGACGGGCACGGTGGCCTGCTCGACGACCTCGGTGAAGTCGTCGTCGCCCGCCTCGGCCATCCATGGCAGAGGCTGCTTGCAGTTGGCGCACCTGGGGCGGCCCTCGGCGGCCACGGGCACCCGGTTGGTGCGCCCGCAGTGCGGGCAGGTGACGTTGGTGGCTTGCACGGTACTCATGCCGCCTTCGCTCCCTTCACGTCCTCGGGCTGCTCGTAGGTGACCACCAGCTCTGCGTGCTCGGCGTCGACGCGGACCTTCGCGCCGTCCTGTACGTCGCCGCGCAGCAGGGCGCGCCCGACCAGCGTCTCGACCTCGTGGGAGATGTAGCGCCGCAGCGGCCGGGCACCGTACACCGGGTCGTAGCCCTGGTGGGCGATCAACTCTCGGGCCGCCTCGGTGAGTTCGACGGTGATGCGACGCTCGGCGAGGCGGCTTCGCAGCTCGTCGAACTGCAGCTCCACGATCCGCTCGATCTGCCGCTCACCGAGCGGCTTGAACAGCACGATGTCGTCGACGCGGTTGAGGAACTCCGGGCGGAAGTGCGCGCGCAGCTCACCCATCACCAGGGCACGGGCGTCCGGCTTGATCTCACCCTCGGCGGTGGCGCCGTCGAGGAGGTGCTCGGAGCCGATGTTGGACGTCATGATGATCACGGTGTTGCGGAAGTCGACGGTGCGGCCCTGGGCGTCGGTGATGCGGCCGTCGTCGAGGATCTGCAGCAGGGTGTTGAAGACATCGGTGTGCGCCTTCTCGATCTCGTCGAACAGCACGACCGAGTACGGCTTGCGGCGTACGGCCTCGGTGAGCTGGCCGCCCTCCTCGTAGCCGACGTATCCGGGCGGTGCGCCCATGAGCCGGCTGACGGTGTGCCGCTCCTGGTACTCGCTCATGTCGAGGCGGACCATGTTCTCCTCGGAGTCGAACAGAGCCCGGGCGAGGGTCTTGGCCAGCTCGGTCTTTCCGACGCCGGTGGGGCCGAGGAAGATGAACGAGCCGATGGGGCGGCGCGGGTCGCGGATGCCGGAGCGGGCACGGATGATGGCGTCGGCGACGAGCTTGACGGCCTCGTCCTGGCCGATGACGCGCTCGCGCAGGATCTCGTCGAGGCGCAGCAGCTTCTCGCGTTCGCCCTCCTGGAGGCGGGCGACGGGAACGCCGGTCCAGGCGGCGACGATCTCGGCGATCTCGTCCTCCGTGACGACCTCGCGCAGCAGCCGGTTCTCCCCTTGCTTCGCGGCCAGTTGCTCCTCCTCGGCGGCGAGCCGGCGCTCCAGGTCCTGGAGGCGGCCGTAGCGGAGTTCGGCGGCGCGGTTGAGGTCGTAGGCGCGTTCTGCCTCCTCCGCCTCGTGGCGGACCTGCTCCAGTTCCTGACGCAGCTCCTGCACGCGGCGGATCGCCTGCCGTTCGGCCTCCCACTGGGCGTGTTTGGCGTCGGCCTCGCCGCGCAGGTCGGCGAGTTCCTTGCGCAGTTCCTCCAGACGGGTCTTGCTCGCGGGGTCGGTCTCCTTGGAGAGGGCGGCCTCCTCTATCTCCAGGCGGGTGACGCGGCGGGTGATCTCGTCGAGTTCGGCGGGCATCGAGTCGATCTCGGTACGCAGCCGGGCGCAGGCCTCGTCGACGAGGTCGATGGCCTTGTCGGGCAGGAACCGGTCGGTGATGTAGCGGTGGCTGAGGGTGGCCGCGGAGACCAGTGCGGTGTCCTGGATCTTCACGCCGTGGAAGATCTCCAGGCGTTCGCGCAGTCCGCGCAGGATGGAGATGGTGTCCTCCACGCTCGGCTCGTCGACCAGGACCTGCTGGAAGCGGCGTTCGAGGGCGGCGTCCTTCTCGATGTGCTTGCGGTACTCGTCGAGGGTGGTGGCACCGATCATGTGGAGTTCGCCGCGGGCGAGCATCGGCTTGAGCATGTTGCCCGCGTCCATGGCTCCTTCGGCGGCGCCCGCGCCTACGACGGTGTGGAGTTCGTCGACGAAGAGCAGGATGTGCCCCTGGGCGGCCTTCACCTCGGACAGCACGGCCTTGAGGCGTTCCTCGAACTCGCCCCGGTACTTGGCCCCGGCCACCAGGGAGCCCATGTCGAGTGCGAACACGGTCTTGTCGCGCAGCCCTTCGGGCACATCGCCGCGGACGATGCGCTGGGCCAGGCCCTCGACGATGGCGGTCTTGCCGACGCCGGGGTCGCCGATGAGGACCGGGTTGTTCTTGGTCTTGCGGCTGAGGATCTGGGTGACGCGGCGGATCTCGGCGTCCCGGCCGATGACCGGGTCGAGTTTGCCGTCCCTGGCCTCGGCGACCAGGTCGCGCCCGTACTTCTCCAGGGCCTCGTACGCCACTTCGGGGTTGGCCGAGGTCACGCGCTGGTTGCCGCGGATCCGGGTCAGCGCGCTCAGGAACGAGTCCCGGGTGATGCCGTGCTCCTTGAGCAGTCGTCCGGCGGCGGTGGACGAGCCCTCCTCGGCCAGGGCCAGCAGGAGGTGCTCCACGGACACGTACTCGTCCTTGAGGCGTTTGGCCTCCCGCTCGGCAGCGTCCAGCAGCCGGGACAGGCGCTGGGTGACGAACACCTGGCCCGGTGCCGCACCCGGGCCGGTCACCTTGGGCCGGCGGGAAAGTTCCTCACGCACAGCCGCACGGAGCTCCTCGGGCTCCCCGCCCGCCTGTTGCAGCAGCCGCGGGATCAGGCCGTCCTCCTGGTCCAGGAGCGCGAGCAGCAGATGCTCACCGTCGACCTCGGTCTGGCCCATGCCGACGGCGGCGGTCTGCGCCTCCTGAAGGGCTTCCTGTGACTTCTGGGTGAGACGGTTCATGTCCATGGGGGTGAGTCACTCCTCCTGCCGCGGTCGCGCAGCGCGGCTTCGAGCAGGCTGATGCGGTCGAGCAGGTCGAGCACCAGACCGATGGATGCGTAGTTGAGGCAGAGTCCGGAGCGCAGTCGCTGGACGCGGGCGAGGACCGCCGGGGCCGCGGGGTCGAACACCAGGTGCCCCGCGGCGTCGCGTTCGGCGTCGACCAGGCCGAGGGCGACGAACCGGCGGACCAGGTCGGGGTGGAGGCCCGAGCGGCGGGCAACGGTGTCCAGGGAAAGTCTGGGCACGGGGACGAGTGCGTAGCGCACGGCCGTGGAGCCGGCGCTCGTCCGTACGGGACGCCCGCCCGCTTCGGCCCGGGCGGTCCGACCGCCGCTCGCCGCCCATGAGGGTCGGTCGCTCATCACGTCCTCCTGGGGTCGTACGAAGAGGTGGCGGCGAGCTCCTCGAACAGCTCGCGCTCCCGGTCGCTGAGCTTGGGCGGCACCATGACGCGGAGCTCGGCGTAGAGGTTGCCGTCGGCACCACGCGGGTTCGGCATGCCCTCGCCGCGCAGCCGCAGCCGCCGGCCGCTGGACGAGCCCGCGGGCACCGTGACCTTGGCCGTGCCCCCGCCGGGGGTGGGCACCGGAACCGTCGCGCCCAACGCGGCCTCCCAGGGGGTGACCGGAAGCTGCACGTACACGTCCCGGCCCTCCAGCCGGAACCGAGGGTGCGGTTGGATACGCACCCGCAGATACAGATCCCCCGCGGCGGCGTCACCACTGCCCCGGCCGCCCTCGCCCGCCAGCCGGATGCGCTGCCCGTCGGTGACGCCGGGCGGTACGTCGACCTCGTACCGCCGCGGCTGCCCGGTGGGGCCGGCGAGCGTGACGGTGCGGCGGCCGCCCTTGTACGCCTCCTCGACGGTGAGCGGCAGCTCGGCCTCCTGGTCGGCCCCCGGTACACCGCCGGGGGCGCCGCCTGCTCCGAAGAGCGAGCCGAGCAGGTCCTCGATGTCGACGCCCTCCGCTGCGAAGTCGTCGCCGAAGCCGGTGTACCGGACACGGGGGCCGCCCGCACCAGCGGTCCTGCGAGCGCGGAAGCCGCCGCCGGGTCCCGCGCCGGCACCGACCCGCTCCTCCCAGTCCTCGGGGACCTTCCGGAAGTCCTCGCCGAAGCGGTCGTAACGGGCCCGGGTCTTGGGGTCCGACAGGACGCTGTAGGCCTCGTTGAGGTCCTTGAAGCGTTCCTCCGCCCCCGGGTCCTTGTTGACGTCGGGGTGGTACTTGCGGGCGAGTTTGCGATATGCCTGCTGGATCTCGTCCTGGCTCGCGGTCCGTGACACGCCCAGCGCCTCGTAGAAGTCCTGTGCCATGACCGGTCACTCCCGCTTCGCGACAGTCACGGCGGCGGGCCTGAGCTGCCGTTCGCCGTCCCCGTAGCCCGGACGCAGCACCTCGACGACCGTGCCCGGTGGGGCGTCGGGGTCCTGGACGACGCCGACCACCTCGTGCCGGGCCGGGTCGAAGGCGACGCCGGTCTCCGCGTGCCGCGGGTAGCCGAGCAGTTCGAGGACGTTCACCGCCTGGTCGCGGACCGCCCGGACGCCCTCCACGATCGCACCGGGGTCGGATCCGGCGTGGGTCAGGGCGAGTTCGAGGTTGTCCAGGACGGGCAGGAAGGCGGCGGCCGTACGGGACCGCTCGGCCGTCCGCTCCCGCTCCAGTTCCCTGGTGTGGCGCTTGCGGAGGTTGTCGAGGTCGGCGAGCGCGCGCCGCCAGCGGTCCTCGAGTTCCTTGAGTTCGGCCGTGTGCTGGTCCTCGGACGGTGCGGGGCCGCCGGCCGCGTCGGGGCCGGGTTCCTCGTCCGTGCCGGGCCCCGGCCCGGTCGGCGGGCCCGAGCGTGGAAGATCCCCTCGGGGAGGGCGTACGGCGCCCTCCGGAGCCGGGTCGGCCGGGTCCGGCACGGCCGGATCGGATTCCCTGGGGTGGATCGGCATGGCGTTCCTCAGTCCTTGTCGAACTCGGCATCGATGACGTCGTCGTCACCGCCACCGCCACTCGGGCCGCCACCGCTCGCACCGTCCCCGGTGGTGTCCTGGTCGGGACCGCCCGTGGTGGCGCCGGCCTGATGCGCCGCCAGCCCTGACAGCACCTGCTGGAGTTCGGAGGTCAGCGGCCGCACCCGCTCCACGCCTGCCTCCTCCTTGACCGCCGCCCGGGCATCCGACACCAGCATCTCGGCGCGTGACTTCTCGTGCGCGGGTGCGGCGTCCCCGAGCTCGGCGAGGCGCTTTTCGACCTGGTACGCGACGGCGTCGAGCTCGTTGCGGGCGTCGACGGCCTCGCGCAGGGCCTTGTCCTCGCCCTGGTTGCGCTCGGCCTCCTGGACCATGCGTTCGACTTCGCCGCGGTCGAGGTTGGAGCTCTCGGTGATGGTGATGCCCTGTTCCTTGCCGGTGTCCTGGTCTCGGGCCTTGACGTTGAGAATGCCGTTGGCGTCGATGTCGAAGGTGACCTCGATCTGCGGTTCGCCGCGCGGCGCCGGGCGTATGTCGGTGAGCTGGAAGCGGCCGAGCACCCGGTTGTCGGCGGCCCGTTCGCGCTCGCCCTGGAGGACGACGATGTCGACGGCGGGCTGGTTGTCCTCGGCGGTGGAGAAGGTCTCGGTGCGGCGCACGGGAATGGTGGTGTTCCGCTCGATGATCTTCGTCATCACGCCGCCGCGTGTCTCGACACCCAGTGACAGGGGCGTGACATCGAGCAGCAGGACGTCCTTGACCTCGCCCTTGAGCACCCCGGCCTGGATCGCGGCACCCAGGGCCACGACCTCGTCGGGGTTGACACTCATGTTGGGTTCCTTGCCGCCGGTCAGCCGGCGCACGAGGGCCTGGACGGCGGGGATGCGGGTGGAGCCGCCGACGAGGATGACCTCGTCGATGTCGCTCTCGCCGACCTTGGCGTCGGCCATGGCCTGCTTGACAGGTTCCAGGCACCGCTCCACCAGGTCGCTGGTGATCTGCTCGAACGTGGACCGCATGACCGAGTCGGTGAGGTGCTTGGGGCCCGAGGCGTCGGCGGTGATGAACGGCAGGCTGACCTGCGTCTGCGTCACCGAACTCAGCTCGGTCTTGGCCTTCTCCGCCGCTTCGAACAGGCGTTGCAGGGCCTGCGGATCCTTGCGCAGATCGATGCCGTTCTCCTTCTGGAAGTCGTCCGCGAGGTAATCCACCAGGCGCCGGTCGAAGTCGTCACCGCCCAGGTGACTGTCGCCCGCCGTGGAACGCACCTCCACCACGCCGTCGCCCACGTCGAGGATGCTCACGTCGAACGTGCCGCCGCCGAGGTCGAAGACCAGCACCGTCTCGTGCTGTTTCTTGTCCATGCCGTACGCGAGGGCGGCCGCGGTCGGCTCGTTGATGATCCGCAGCACCTCCAGTCCCGCGATCCGCCCGGCGTCCTTGGTGGCGGTGCGCTGGGCGTCGTTGAAGTAGGCGGGCACGGTGATGACGGCCTCCGTGACCCGTTCCCCGAGTTGCTTGGAGGCGTCCTCGGCGAGTTTGCGCAGCACCTGGGCGCTGATCTCCTCGGGCGCGTAGAGCTTGTCGCGCACCTTGAAGCGGGCGACGCCGCCCTCGCCCTCGACGACGTCGTACGCCACCGCTCTGGCCTCGTCCGGGATCTCGTCGAAGTGCCGGCCGATGAACCGCTTGGCCGAGTAGATGGTGCCCTTGGGGTTGAGGATCGCCTGGCGCCGGGCCAGCTGGCCCACCAGCCGTTCCCCGGTGTCGGTGAAGGCCACCACGGACGGTGTCGTACGGTTGCCCTCGCTGTTGGGGACGACGGAGGCTTCGCCGCCCTCCCACACGGCGATCACCGAGTTCGTGGTGCCCAGGTCGATGCCCACTGCCTTGGCCATGAGGAACTCCTCCCGGTGCGACGGAATGCGCCGCGACTGCGGATCTGATCGTTCATGTATGGGCGGGACGGCCGCCGGCTCCGGTGGTCCGCAGCCCGCCGAGCAGCCGTACGGCCTCGTCGGCGACGGCTTCGTCCGCGACGACGTCGTACCGGCTGGGCTCCATCGAGCGGACCGAGGCGAAGTCCCGGCGGCCGCCCTGCAGGGCGTACAGCAGCAGACCGAACAACGCGCCCACGATCGCCCCGAAAATCAGGCCGTAGAGGGCGACGAGCAGGGCGGAGACGAGCGGGTCCACCCAGTCGACCAAGCCGAAGAGCCAGCCGATCAGCGCTCCGGGAAGGGCCCCGCTCACCGCACCCTGCAGGGCGGCCCGGCCGTAGTTCATACGTCCGACGACCTGCTCCACGAGGCGGACGTCCTGGCCGATGATGGCCACCCTCTCCACGGGAAATCCCTGGTCCGAGAGGTGGTCGACGGCGTGTTCGGCTTCCTGGTACGTCTCGTACGTGGCAACGGTCCTACGAGGCTGCTCGGTCATCGCCCAGTCCTTCCTGCCGGTATGCACAGCGGCCTCCGGCACGCCCCAGACTCGCGAACCGAGCAGTTCTACGCCTGCGCCCGGCAGGTCGAAAAACGAAGGAGCCCGTCCCCCCGCGAGCACGAGACGGGCACTTCGGACATTTCGAGTAAGTTGGTCGGGGAACTCGTGGCGCTGTCTCCTCTCTGGAGGCTCAGGGAAGGGAGTGATCCCATGGCCGGCTACAGAGGCCGGAGCATGTACCGACGCCGTCCCGACCGGGAAGGCGGCCTTCCGCCGGGCCGTCTGGGACAGCACCCCACGATCTCGCGGCGAGGGTCTCGCCCGCCCCTTTCCACCCTGGCGTCCCACAAGCTGCCGGCAGCCTCTCGTGCCCTGTTCGACACTCAGGACGAAAGCGAGATCCTGCGCCTGGCCATGGACCACGTGTCGGCCGTCGGCCCGTACAGAGCCGAGGCCGGATACCTCAGAACGCACGGCCAAATGGTCCCGGGCCCCCAGGTCCGGCCGGGTCATGCGTCAACCGTCGACCGGACGGTGCGAGAGCTGACAGGGCGGGACGTCCCCGTAACCGTTCCCGGCCGGTCCAGGGGCCGGGCCTTGGCCCTGCACGGACCCGGTGGACTGCACGGCTACCTCGTGGTGACGTCTCGCTCCCGGCCCACCTGTGCCCAGCACTTCCTGCTCGCCATGCTGGTACGCCTCACCGCCGCGGCCCTGTCGGTCGCCGTCGCGCACCGCCGCCGGCAGGAAGACGCGCTGGAGCTGCACCGACTGCGGGGAGAACGAGCAGCCCTCCAGCAGCGGCTGATCTCCCTCGTGGTCGAGGTGGGATATCAGCGGGCCGTGCACGAGGCCCTCGCCGAGGTCGCGGCCTCGGGCGGCGGCGAGGAGGCCATCACCAGCGCACTGCATGAGCTCACCGGACTTCCCGTGCTGGTGGAGGACCGCTTCGGCCGACTGCGGTCCTGGACCGGTCCCGGCCGGCCCGACCCCTATCCGGAACCGGACCCCGCACGCCATGAGGAGATGCTCCAGACGATCGCCCGGAGAGGCGGAGCTGTGCGTAACAAGGACCGGCTGATCTCCCTGATACGCCCACGCGGTCAGGTCCTCGGAGTGCTGGCCCTGCTCGATCCCCGGGGCGAAGCCGACGAGTACACCGTGTTCGCTCTGGAGCACGCCGCCACATCACTCGCCTTGGAACTGTCGCACCTGCGCCATCTGGCGGAGGTCGAGCTGCGACTGCACCGCGAACTGGTCGACGATCTTCTGGGGGGCATGGACGAGGCGAGCGCCTACGCCCGGTCGGAGGCGTTCGGACACGATCTGCACCGCATCCAGTACGTGGTCGTCGTGCAGTGGAGGGACCAGGTCGCGGACGACGCTTTCGCGCGGACCGTGGGCCGGGCGGCTTCGGCCGTGGGCATGCCGTCGCTGGTGACTCGGCGCTCCGACCACGTTGTCCTGGTCGCCGAGGGCAGGCCCCACGACCACGCCTTGCACGAGACGCTCGCCCGGGAGACCGGAACACCGGACGGGTCGATCGGGGTGAGCGCCCGCTGCGACACCCCGGACGGTATTCCCGGCCGCTACCAGGAAGCACTGCGCGCCCTGGAGGTACGCCGCCGGTCCCGAAGCCGATACGGCACGACGTTCTTCGACGATCTGGGCCTCTACCGCATCCTGGGACCCGGGAACGAATACCAAGAGCTGGAGGCGTTCGTCCGGGAGTGGCTCGGACCCCTCGTCGACTACGACGGCCGGCACCGTACGGCGCTAGTGGAGACCCTGTCCCGGTACTTCGACTGCGGCGGCAACTACGCCGAGACCGCCGAATCCCTCGCGATCCACCGCAGCACGCTTCGCTACCGGCTCCAGCGCATCCGCGAGATCAGCGGCCATGACCTGACGAACGTGGAGGACCGCCTCAACCTGCAGGTCGCGACCCGGGTGTGGAAGATCATGCTGGGCGGACCCGGTTGAGGCGCCCACGCACCGATCGTCACACGCTGATTGTGACCACAGCCACTAGGTGTCTCCTGAGCATCAGGTTGACCTGCGCTTTTGCCAACCAGCTTCAGCAGCACGGTGCGCGGTCTGCCGAGGATTCTTGGCACATCCGTACAGGCTCATCGATTTTCCTGCCCTGCGCCGGAGAAGGCCCCCTCCCGCTCCTTCACTCGTCTGCATCGGCACGTCCCCCACCACGACGTCTCCTCGGATCCTCCCCAGGGCGCCGCTGGATCATTCACCCGAGAGCGCTCCGCGGTCTCCTCATGGCCAACGCTGCTGCTGTGAGCGCACCACCAGACCGGCCGCCCTCCTCCGCTAGGAGTCGCTGCCTTGCAGCACCTCATCCCCGGCCTGGGCGCCTTCACCTACACTGTTACCTTTCACTGGAGTGACCGGTGAAAACTCAGCGTGTCGGTACGTCTGCCTGGAACCTTCGACACCGACGCCGCGAATCCTTGCTGGCAACGCCGGGCGCGCTGGCGCGACAGAGATCCAATGACCTCTACGATGATCTTCGCCCTCCCATCGCACTCTCGGCATTTAAGGCGGAGACGTGGCTCCCCAGCCCGCGCTGCTCGATCACGCGCCAATTGACCCATCGAGCACTGGTGTCCCCTGGTCGGACACATCAACACTGCACGATCTCGCCCGTATGCATGCCATTTCTGCTGATGCGGTCGGTCAACTGGTCATGCCGCCCGACTGGAGTGCCCGATGGACTACGGCCTGGCGCTTCGGGCGGACGTTGGTCGGCTTTGCCGTAAGGGACCTGGGCGAGGTCGACTTGCTCTCGAGCGTTCCTGTCCGCCGCTTCAGTTGGCGTACCGATCAGTGGCATCGCCCCGGCCTCGGATATCTGGTCAGTACCGAGCGGCACCATGGCTTCGAGAGTTTCGAGGAGGAACTCCTCCTTCTGGCAGCGGACTTCTCGTGTTCTCTGATGGAGGCTCTTGCTCAGCCGTTCCGTCTGCGCTTCCGAAGCGTCAACGGCAGTGTCGAACACATCCCGGACTATCTTCTGCTGACCGATGGCACGCCGTGGCTCATCGACGTGCGGCCTACGGAGCGGATCGAGCCTGAAGACGAAGTCAAGTTCGCCGCTGCTGCCGAGGTCGCACTGGTTGCCGGGTGGAATTATGCGGTCGTTGCTGGTTGGCGCGACCATGTAGTTGGCCTGATCGATACGTTCTCGGCCGGTAGAAGGCGCTTGACCGACCCGCTGCAACTCCAGGAGCAGTTGCTTCGGGCGGCAGAAGACGGTCCACAGCCATTCGGGACCCTGGTCGCGCGTTGCAGCCTGGAGGCCGTTGCCCGGGCTCATGCGATGCATCTGCTGTGGCATCGCCGATTGGGCCTGCAAATCACCGGCCCTCTAACTGACGCGAGCACAATCCGACGGTCTCCCTCCCGGCGCCCGGCGAGCGGGAGCTGGTGGCATTGACGACGGCGCTTGCCTGGGATCTCTCGCCGGGGAACGAGTTCATCGTGAACGGCCTGCCATGGACCGTGCAGGCGTTTGAGCCCCAAGTCGGAAAGGTGGTGCTGGTCCGACCTGAGCATGAGCCGTGGAAGACGTCGGTTCGGCAGTTGTTGCACCATCCGAACATCCGGCCATCGACACGGACGAGGAAGGACCTTCCGGCCGCCAACCGCGGGAGGCAGCCAAAAGGCGTTCTCGATCTGCCACCGGACAAGCGGTTTTTGGTGATGCTGCGCGTGGAGCATCTACGGGAAGTGGAGACCGGATTTCGCAGCGGCGACCCCCTGATGGCGCTCCCCGGAGAGCCGAAGCCGCAATACGACCCGGACTCCACAACGCTGACCGAGCGACGCCATGCCAAGGTGCGGGAACTGAGGCAGGAGACGGTACGCAACCCGGGCCTGGCCGCAGCCAACTGCCTGGACAAGGTCAGCTACCGCACCCTGATCCGCTGGGATCTGGACCGCCGACGCTTCGGTCCGATCGGATGTGCAGACGACCGGTGGCTACGGGAGGCGACCGGCCGCCAGATCTCAGCCGCGGTACGTGAGGCCATCTTTGCGGTGCGGCATGAGACCCTGCACCGCTCCAAGCTGACGGCGAAGGACCGTGAACGGTTGATCCATCAGTACGTCCGCGAGGTGTTCGGAGAGGACGAACCGGTACCCAGCTACGAAACGCTCCGGGTCGTGTGGAAGGAGTGGTTCGGATCATCCGGAGCCCGTCAGCGCTATGCCGTTTCAGCTGCCCGGGCACAGGCGGTGGCTACAGGTCGACATGTAGTGGTGAGCCGGCCCGGCCAGGTGGTTGCACTCGACACGACGATCCTCCCGGTCAAAGTCCGCGAGCAGGTCTTTGGCGACCCGGTGTCGGTGCACCTGACGCTGGCTCTGGACGTATACACGCACTCGATCGTGGCTTTCCGACTCACGTTGGTCTCAGACACCTCCGTAGACGTCGCCATGATCTTGCGGGACGTCATGATGCCCCTGCCCATGCGACCAGACTGGGGCAAGGAGATGGAGTGGGCCTACCCCGGGGTCCCTGGCACCGTGGTCGCGGAATTCGCTGGTGGCAAGGTCGCCGGGCTACCGTTCTTCGCCCCGGAGACCGTGACCACCGACCACGGCTCGGTTTACAAGAATCACCACCTGATCGAGATGCAGCGGGTAATCGGTGCGACGATCCGGCCGAGTCGGGTCCTGCGACCGACCGACAAACAGGCGGTGGAGCGGGCCTTCGGCGCGATCCAGTCCCTGCTGTTCCGGATCCTTCCTGGCTATCAGGGCGTCGACAGCTCGGATCGCGGCATCGATCCGGAAGGCGACGCATGCATCACGGTGGCGGAGATGGAGCACTTGCTTGCCACCTGGGTCGTCAAGATCTGGCAGAACCGCAGATTCGGTTCCTACGCGCCCAGTTGGGATCCTGCCGGAGATCACAGTCCGAACACCCTGTTCGCCGCGTCCATGGCCCAGGGCGGCTTCGCACTGCAGATCCCACCCGCGGAGTTGTACTACCAACTGCTTCCTACCCATCGGGTGATGATTCACGGCCGCCGTGGCGTGAAGATCCGAAACCTCTGGTACGACGGGGAGGCACTGGACGAATGGCGCTTCCGTCCCTCGGGCCGGGGCGGGGCGGCGAAGAACAAGTACGTGTTCCACCGGGATCCACGTGATCCTTGTTTCGTCTTCTTTCAGGATCCGCTCACCCATGAATGGCATCAGTTGCGTTGGGTGGGCCTTCCGGACGAGGGCCGGGTGCCCGCGTTCAGTGACGCCCGTGTGCGGCAAGTGATGCGCGAGCTGCGCGCTCAGGGGCTGAAACCGAAGTCCGACAAGGATCTGCTGCCCCTGTTGCTGGACTTGATCGGAGACAACGTCCCCGTCGAGCAGTGGCCCACGCGCCTGACGAAGGCTCAGCGGACCGAGCATGCCCGCGAAGTGGCCCAAGCTGCGGCAGCGGCTGCCGACCGACCGAAGCCAGCCCCTGTCGCTGCCTGCGCCGACGAGGTGGCACCTTTTGTGTCCCACCAGGGCGATGAGGTCCACAATGTCGTCGCGTTGCGTTGGCGCGAGCGGGCCGAGCAGGGCCAGGCTGCGATCGATAGCGAGCGTCGACGCCGACGAGAGTCAGTCCCCGAGAAGCCGGCCGCGACGTCGCCCCTTAGCCAGCGGTTGCGGGGGCGCAGCCTGATGGACTTGCTCGACGAGGAGAACGATTCTGCCGCTGAGCCTGGCGGTCGGCCGTGAGTGAGCGCAGCAAGTCGTCCACCAGCGCAGTCGCTTCGTTCTTGCCTGGGCCGCCTATCGACCGTACCCGGGTGGAGGGCTGGCAGCGGTGGGTGCGTACCCGTGAGCTATTCGTGCCGGCACCCGTACTGAGCATGGAGCAGTATCTGCAGTTGACGCCCCGCCGACGCCGAATTCACGACCTTCATCGTCTGGCCACTCACAGCAGCCTGCCAGTGCAGTCCACCCCGATGAGCGAGGCAGTGGCGTGGCTGGTGAAAGCACGGATCGAGGACGGCGCCTACAGCCACAAGGCCGGAATCCGGACCGGGGTCATGGTCAACGGTGGTGGCGCCCAGGGAAAGACGGAGACGGTCTGTGCGGCGATCGCGGCGTTCGAGGAAGAATGGCTGGAGGTGAACGAGTACATGAATCCCGATGCCATGGCCGGCACAAGAGATCTGCTGGCTCCCGTCGCGTATGTGCGCTGCCCGGTCAAGGCGACCCCTGTTTCCACCTGCCAACGCATCCTCGACTTCTACGGCGAGGACTACAAGAACATGCGCCAGGAAGACCTCGTGCGGACGGTGAACGCAGCCATCGCTGCGCACGCCACCAAAGCTCTGGTGATCGACGACATCACGCGACTCAAGCTGCATCGCGAGAGCGACCAGGACGTCTTGGACCTTCTTCTGGAGGTCATGAGCATGTCCGTCACTCTGATTCTGGTTGGTGTCGGCATCCCCACTTCTGGGCTATTGCGCCGCGGTCGGTTCGATCCGGTAACCAAGCGGTGGGTCATCCCTCCGGTCAAGGACCGCGGGCGCAGCCCCAATCCGGACGCTGCGACCCAGCACGAGCGGCGCTTCGAGATGATCGATCTACAGGCGTTCGGTTACGACACTCCCGGGCAGATCAAGGCCTGGGTCGATCACTTGGCGGCGCTGGAGAAGAGCCTGCGGCTCCTGCACGACACCGAGGGCATGCTCACTTCCGGATCCATGCCGGAATACCTGTTTCAGCGTACCAACGGGGTGGTCGGGCTCCTGGAGAAGCTGGTCCAGCGAGGCTGCCGAGTCGCGATCGAGGACGGCAGTGAGCGGCTGACCAAGGAGCTGCTGAACAGCTGTGCCGTCAGCCCGACGGATCTTCCCGATCTGGACGCCGATTCCGGTGAACAGCCATTGATCCCGCCGGTGGAGTCTCGGCCGAAGAAGAAGTCAAAGAGCAGGAACACGGTCTACGACGACGCGGGACCGGCAGCGGAGTTCGCCGGGTGATCCAATCGACTCTCCGTCCGCTCGCGCGGAGCCTCGATCCGTTGCCTGGCGAATCCTTGGCCGGATTCCTCCTGCGTCTGTCCTACCGAATGGGATCGACTCCGCACCGTCTGGCAAACTTGTGCGGTCTGACCTGCCGCAGCGACAGCATTCCCCAGGAACAGCTTCGCGGACTGAACCCGGACGCCGCCGAACGACTGGCCCGGGCCGCACACCTGACCCTGCGCGAGGTCCGCGCCCTGACCTTGCAGGGCCTCACCGCTACCTACCCACCGCTTGCCAAGCTTCGTGCCGACGAGGTCGACATCGGCTCGAAGTCACACATCAACTGGGCCACGAACCCTGACAGCCGTTACTGCCCCGGCTGTCTACGAGGTGACAGCACGCCCGTGCAGCAGGCTTTCGGCGGTGCCTGGCAGCTGCGCTGGCACCTACCCGTCACGTTCGCCTGCATGCAGCACTCATGCCTCCTCGAGAACACCTGCCCCACATGCACCCAGCCGCTCAGCGGACGCGTCATCAGGCGATACAGCCTTGTCCAGATGCCCCACGTCTCCGGCCTGCACCCGGGCCAGTGCCGTAACCGCGCTCCCGGCCCACCGCTCAAGCCGCGGGCCCGCGCCACGCCGTGCGGCGCACGACTGGACGCCCTGAAGCAAGCTGCCGCCGCGCTGTCGCCACTGGACATGCAGCGCATCCTCGATCTCCAACACAGCCTGAACGTGCGGCTGGACCCAGGACAATTGCACTGTACGGCCGACGAGCAGACACCGCATACATACTTCCCCGACCTAATTACGACCGCACGACTGATCACCCTGAGCTGGCCCAAGGGTGCCTCGCTCCTGCCGTCTACCGCGCTGGCGGACCTGGTGGACGAGTACGCCACGCCCTATATGCACGACCCATCACAACTCGGAATTCAGATCCGGCGTAATGCGCCCCGCGATACAGCGCATACCTCAGCCCTGCTGCTCGCATCCGCGACTGCACTCGGCGATCGGGACCTTGTCCCACTGCGTGAGCGTATCGAGCCGCTCGCTCGCGAAGTGTACCGCCGATCGCGGTCCATCGGCGACAAGCTCTTTAAGAACAATGACGTTTCGGCTACCTTGCTGCGCGCCACCGCGCAGCGGGTGTACGGGTTCCAGAATCGCTCCACATTGCGTGCCGTCCGAAATTCGTATCTTTTTCGCACCGACGAAATCCCGCCCCTCCTCCCAAGTGATTGGTTTAACGAGCATTTCCAGCCTCTGATGCACCGCATGCCCCAGATGACCACGATCTTGGAGCGCCACCTTCGTTGGGCTGGCTCATTGAGCCTTGCCGAATTGGTCTGCGCTCAGCCATGGCATGCATGCGCGGAGACCCTAGGGATCCCTCAGAGCAGTGCACGCCGGACGATGAACGTACTGGGCAAGCATCTGACACCTCCCGGCCTTTGGCCTGTGTTCGAGGACGCGGTCGACCTGGTCGCGCGTCGTTTGGATGGGCAGAACCGTCGCATCGACTACGCCCACCGTCGCCGTACAACAACCGAATGGCGCCTTTCATCCGCAGATTGGAAGGCGTTGTGCGACGGGGTCCCCGGTCTTGAGCAGCGCCAGGCTACGGGGGACCCCCGAGTCGGTGAGGCCGTAATCTGGTGCATGGTCAACGAGGCGAGCTACCTTCACAGCCCGACGGTGACGCACCGCCGTTCCGCTTCCCACTCTCCCCACCGACTGACCGAAGAGGCAGGGCTATTCGCGAACAGGAATCAGCGCAGGCCGTCCTATGCGACTCTGAGTCGTCGGCTCGCGGCCTACGCTGCCCGGCTCGCCCGAGCCTGCGACGAAGGATCTGACCTGCGAATCGAAGTGCCGAACTGGACCACCTCCGATTCCGTGCGACAACAGGACCAGGTCCATTGACCACACGTCCACTGGCGCGGAGCCTCGCCCCACTGCCGGAAGAGTCCCTGCCAGGCCTGCTCTTGCGTCTGGCCTACCGACTGAATCGCTCGCCGGCCAGGATCGCCGCCCTGTGCGGCCTGAGCCGCCATCAAAACCGGTTGCCCGCCGAGTACTTGATGGCCTTGCCTGCGGAGTCCATGAAGGCTCTCATGGCAGCTGCATCTCTGCGCGAGGGCGAACCCGACGCGCTCACCCTGTCAGCCATGGCAGCCTCCTATCCGCCGCTGGCCACCATGCGTGTGGGGGGCAGTCGCAACATGGCCTCCGCCCGACGCACCTGGGCCTTCAGCCTGTCCAGCCGCTACTGCCCCAACTGCCTGGCCGGAGACGGAAGTGCGATCCAGAACGCATATGGGGGCCCGTGGAAACTGCGCTGGCATATCCCGGTCTCCTTCGCGTGTACCACCCACAGTCGCCTCCTGGAGTGTGGCTGTCCGCAGTGTGGAGGTCATCCGAACCGGCCGTCGAACACCGAGCGGCAAGGGCTCATCACACAGCGCACGATCGGTGGACTTCACCCGGCACAATGCCGCCACCACCTCGCGCCCGGAACTGTCGGTGCCAGCGTCCGGACACCGCTGTGTGCAGCGCGACTCGACAAGACGGGCTGCGTAGCCGGGGAACCGGACAGCGACCTTGTCATGATGCTTGCCCTGCAACGACGCATCGATCGGAATCTGACACGCGCCCAACACTCACCCGGAACCAGCGGCACGAACTCAAGCCAAGACCAACATTTCTTTTCCGACCTGATCGCCGCCGCCCAACTCATCCGGCTCAGCTGGCCCGACAGTGCACGCTTCGCCCCCTCCAGCGCCGTAGCCGAACTGATTGCCCGCCACGTTGCCGCTTGCACAGCCCTTCGCGAGAACCGCAGTCCTGGCAGGCGCGTCCGTGATGCATGGGCCGCTCCCCAAGACCCGGCCCAGTGCGCAGCACTGCTGCTGGCCGCGGACACCCTGCTCGGCGACCGGGACCAGGACGGCCCGGGCCTTCGTGAGCGAATCCAGCCGCTCGCCACC
The DNA here is from genome assembly GCF_053643595.1 of Streptomyces sp. NPDC055506. NCBI lineage: Bacteria > Bacillati > Actinomycetota > Actinomycetes > Kitasatosporales > Streptomycetaceae > Streptomyces > Streptomyces sp. NPDC055506. The sequence continues at coordinate 88,420 of NZ_JBSHKH010000007.1, forward strand.
GCCGCTTTCACACGCAATGAAGCGAACACCAGTGCCGGATTCCGGCGCATGGACGTCTCCCCAGGGCTGTCAAGGGCCCTGGCCCAGCGGTCCCTAGGCTTCAACCGCGCTGGCGGCCATCACCACGCCAGAAAGCACGTTCCTTCACGTCAGTGCCATTTCGGAATCGAGCATGTCCCTGCTCTTTTGCCAGAGGCCTGGCTCGCTGCGCACTTCGGCGATCTGACGTCCCTGTGGAATCCTGGAGATGTATGGAAGCCACGCCATCTACGCCGAGTAGCTTCCCTCAAGCTCGTCGAAATGGCCGGCGGCGGGACTTGGCCACACTGCGCTGCGATCCTGGGAATGCCGTTGGCCACCGCCCAACGTAGCCTGACCGTACTCAAGCAAAGCCTCTTGCCCGGCGGCCTGTGGCCGCTGTTCGAGACGGCGGTCGAGAGCGTCGCGCAAGGATTGGACGCCGACGCCTCGCGCGTGGATTTCGCCGCGCGTCGTCGAAGGCTGAGTGCCTGGCAAGTCCCTGTCGAGGACCTTGCTCGCCTCGCGGCAGGCCTGGTCCGCCTTGCCAACGTGGAGTCCCCCGTGACCCGGGCTGCGGTATCCGCGCTTGTATGGGCTCGTGTCACCCAGGGTGACCATTTGCACAGTCCACCGGTCCAAGCGCTCCGCGAAGCGCAGCAAAGTACCAAGCCCGTGGTCGCCGCCATCGGCCAGTTGCAGACCCCCAGCAACCGCAGAGGAGCCAGACTGCTTCTCTTTCAACGCATCAACGAATACGCCGATGGCCTTGCCCGGCGCGCCATGAGGGGTGCGGGTGCAGTCGACGAGGTGGCGACGCAGTGACCTCCGCTGGTCCCGCCGACTTTCGATATGTACGGGGGCGTCGCCTGTGCCGGACGGGCGCAAACGGCTGCCGGACCTGCTGCGCCGCTGGCACGTCCTTCTGTATTAGGGTCCGTCTTCAAAGATCATCGAATGGTGGATCATGGCGGGGTGATACGCCGTCCGCCCAGGCGGCCACCACGTCCGCGTGGCCGGCGTGGGCGAAGCGCGGGCGACCGCCCTCGACGCATGGCGCCGGTCCCTGGAGCAACGGGCAAGGGCCTCCGCACCCGCCAAGCTGCCTGGGCCCGCCCTGACGAGGATCCGCGCCGAGATCGCCACGCTGCGGGCGCAGTACGACCGGGAGGTAAAGCAGGCGGAGAGCAAGGCCCAGCAGGACCGGGACGTCCTTCAAAAGCAGATCACCGACGAACGGCAGCGGCTCACAGCCGAGCGCCAGCAGCGCGCTATGGAGACCCAGCGCAAGCGTGCTGACCTGTTGCAACGCCAGAAGCAGCTGAGCGGTGCCGAGGCGGAACGAGCGAGAGTGAAGGGCGAACTCAGCACCGCACGGACGGAGACCCGACGCAACCTCGGTGTCTGGAAATACGTCACATTCCTGTTGACGGGCCACTGAACCAGGCCCGAGGCGAGTATGCAGCGTGGGCAGGGCTGGGCGAGAGTTGGGTGAGCGCGGGCAAGGTAGATGGCGGCACCAGGTAATCAGGTGCCCCAGAAACCACGGGCGAGACTTCACGAACATGCAGGAAGCGGAGCTGGTGCCTCGTTCGCCTCCCTACGAAAGTCACGGTCGTAGATGTTCTTCCCAGTGCCCGTGTGGCGGCTGCTCCAGCGCTCAGTAACTCCGGCCGCGCCGGATTCACCGCCGCCCTCTACACCGCCCGCGCCAGAGCTCAAGCCGCTCGTCTTCGGCGGCGCCATCTTCGTCGGCGGTGCGCTCACCACCACAACCGAGGTCGAGAACTTCCCCGGCTTCCCCGAGCGCACTTGACGGGGCTGAAGCGCACCATGACCCGGTCAAGGTGCGCCATACGGTCCGCTGACGTGCGCGCTTTCCCTCCCTTCGCGGGCCAATGCCCGCACGGCCGCGTTTATCCAACGGCCCTATCGGCGGCAGCCTGTGCTCGTGCCTATGTGCCGGGTCTCGACCAATGACAGGTTCCACGGTGCCGTCGTGGGCAGGACAGCACCGTCGAGGGGCGCGGCCGTCCCAGGTGGATTAGTGCAGTCGTGACGAGCGTGTGGGGCCAGACGGCGTGTGCCCAGCGTTCTCGCTTCACCCGCCTCAGGCACCCCGCCCAGCCGGCGGCTCTCGCTGGCGGTTCTCAGTCGAAGATTGCGTACAGGTCCTTCATCAGGGCCGCGGGACCGCTCCGCGGGACCGCTTGCGGCTCCACGGCGGCTGGCAGGCCCACGCCGACATAACGTGCCGGGGCCAGCGCGTACTCATGCTCGCGCACAGTCGCCACATCCGCCGAGAAGCAGAAGCCGGACTCGTCTTGGTAGGCCAGCTTTGCTTCCTGCGCTGATGCCGTGCCTCGCCAGGCGTGGTACGTGCCAGCGATTTTTGCGAGGTCGGCTTCTGTCAGATTCCGCTCGGTCCGGTCAACCATCTCGCCCATTCCGCGGGCGTCGATGAAAAGGGTTGTGCCGCGCCGGTCGTCCAGGCGTTTCGCGCCCTGGGGGGACTTGTCTTTGGTCAGGAACCACAGGCAGGCCGGGATCTGGGTCGTCCGGAAGAGTTGGGGCGGCAATGCAACCATGCAGGCGACCAGGTCAGCTTCCACCATCGCCTGGCGGATCTCAGCCTCGACTCTGGGCGAGGAGTGTGAGCCGTTGGCGAGGACGACGGCGGCCGTCCCGCGGTCGGACAGTTTCGAGACGGCGTGCTGGAGCCACGCGAAGTTGGCGTTGTTCCTCGGAGGAACCCCGTACTGCCAACGGACGTCGCTCTCGTCCCGCGCCCAGTCCCTCATGTTGAACGGCGGGTTGGCCATCACAAAGTCGGCCTTGAGGTCCGGGTGCTTGTCGTCGGCCAAGGTATCGCCCCAACGGGCGGCCAGGTTGGCGTCGATGCCGTGGATGGCGAGGTTCATCTTGGCCAGGCGCCAGGTGCGCTCGTTGACCTCTTGGCCGTAGACCGCGATGTCGGCCTTGTGGCCGCGGCCCCCGTGTGCCTCGATGAACTTGCTCGCCTGTACGAGCATGCCGCCTGTGCCGCACGCCGGGTCGTACACGCGCCCGTTGTACGGCTCCAGAATCTCCACGATCAGCCGGACCACTGATTGAGGGGTGTAGAACTCGCCACCCTTCTTGCCCTCCGCGCGCGCGAAGTTGTTGAGGAAGTACTCGTACACGTCGCCCAGCACGACCTGGGCTGGCTTGTCCTCGGTGCTGCCGAAGCGCGCGTCGGTGATGAGGTCGAAGAGTTCAGCCACGCGCTGTTGGCCAGCGTCATCGCGGTTGAAGACCTTGGGGAGAACGCCCGCCAGAGAGGCGTTCTCCCGCATGACCGTGTCCATCGCCTCGTCGAGGAGCTTGCCCACACCCTGGCTCTTAGCGTTCGCCGCGATCCAGGACCAACGGGCGGTCTCCGGTACCCAGAAGACGTGGGCGCCGGTGTACTCGTCGCGGTCCTCCAGGAAGACGCCGATTCGGTCGTCCGAGACGCCGTCCTCGGCAAGCTCCTTGGCGAGCTTGTTCCGGTGCTCGTCGAACGCGTCGGAGACGAACTTTAGAAAGATCAGCCCGAGTATGAACTCCTTGTACTGGGCGGAGTCGACGGAGCCGCGCAGCTTGTCGGCTGCCTTCCAGAGGATCGCCTGGATCTCCTCGGGGGTGGAGGCGCTCAAGTTTCCTCCTGCTCGGTGGACTTCTTCTCGCGCGGTGGCATGCGGTGGACGGCTCCTTCCACAAGTCATTGTCCATGACCGAGGTTTGTGGTGTCTCGCGAGCGTTGTACCGTACGGCGACCTACTGTTTTTCTCATTGTCTTGAACCGGGGGCGGGGCGAAGGTGTCGACTATCGGACTGGCCGCAGCCATCGAGGAGCTGCGCCAAGAGCTGTACGAGGCGCAGCAGCTTGGCATCAACCAGCAGTTCGCCTTCGGCGTCGAGGAGGCCGAGCTGGAGCTGCAGCTGGAGCTGCGCAAGTCTGTCAAGGGGGACGGCAAGCTTTCCTTCGGCGTAGTTGTCGTCGGCGCGGGGGGCGAGCAAACCACCGTCCGTACCCACAAGCTGGTGCTGAAGCTGTCGGTCAAGGACCGGGCCCTCGGAGGCGCGCGCCCCGAGATCGGCGACGACGAGTTCGGGTCGCTGGACGAGGAGTGACGTGGATCGCCGCAGACTGGCTCTGATCCGCAGCGGGGGCACCGGTGAGGGGCGCCTCACCGTCGGCTCCGGCTATCTGATCGCCCCGCGGCTCGTACTGACCGCCCGCCATGTGCTGGAGGACCGCGACACGGGAACGCTGTGGCCGGTCATCACCGTACGCGTAGGCCACCACCTCGACGGCGAGACGACGCGCGCGGACGCGGAGCTGCTCTGGGCCCACCCAGACGGACTGGACGTCGCACTGCTGCGCATCGACCGCAAGATCGATCCGCCCGGCTCCGTCCGCTGGGGCTGCCCAGCGGGCACCGCGCCGCTGCCGTACGAGGGCCTCGGCTATCCCTGGGCCGCCAAAGGGGAGACCCGGGCCCCGGAGCACCTGCGCGGTGTCCTGCCGGTCCTCTCCGGAGGCAAGGACCGCTACGTCCTCGACCAGGGACCGGCCCCCACCACCCGTAGCGATGGCGGGAACGCCTGGGGCGGGGCCTCGGGCACGGCGATCTTCTGCGGCGGCCACCTCGTCGGCGTCGTGACCGAGGAGGACCACGCCTACGGAGCCCGTCGGCTGATCGCCCTGCCGGTGTCCTCCTTCGCCGGGGACGGCGGCTTCGTGTCCCACGTCGAGGAGCAAACCGGTCGGTCTCCCGAGCTGAGTGCGATCGGCGCGTCCCTGCCCGAGGCCCGGCCCGCCGCCGAGCGCACGCCCGCTGAGCGCGAACTGGAGACGCTGCTTGCGCCGTTGTTCTCGCACCCCGGCGTCCGTGTCGACCACGCCCGGGCCCTGGCGCGCGAACTGGGCTACGAGGCCCAGGGGTATGAGCCCACTGCTGCCGACCTCGTGGCGCTCCTCATGGCCCATCCCCGAGCGCTCGCGTCTCTCGGCGAAGCCCTCGCGAGCAGCGCGCAGGGGACGGCCCGCGCCGCTCTGACTCGTCTGTTCTCGTGGGCCAGGGGACTCGACTGCGGGTCGCTGCTCTCCGTGAACGAGTACGACGCCCTGATCGGCCTGCTGCGCCGGCTCTGCGAGAAGCAGTCGGCGCTGCTGCCCCGAACAGCCGGTGAGGCGCTGCGGTACGTCGTACTTCCGGAGATCCTCACCCGTCCGCAGCTCAGCGCGGACGATGTCTGCGGCGTGGTCGAGAGCTTGGAGGATCTGTCCGACGGTGTGAGCGGTCCCGAGGATGCCCCGCCGGTGCCGGCGCTACTGCGGCTCGTCGAGTACGTGGCGGCGGCCGCGGGCGACGGGCTGGGCGACGACCTGCGCGCGTGGTCGGGGAAGACCGCCCGGCGGCTCGGTATCCACGCCGGGGCCTTGGGCGAGCGGCGTGCGGACGCCGCCCAGTGGGCGAAGCGCGCAGCGTCGCCGGTGTCGCGGGTCGTGATGGATTTGGCACACGACCCCGCCGCGGGAGACGACCGGTACCGGGTCCGGATTCTGCTCGTCCGCGACGACGGTTCGTACCGCGTGCTCAAGGAGGCGGAGTCGGAGCCCAAGACCCCGCGGGAGGCGGCGAGCACCCTGAGCGAGGCGGTCTTCGCCGCGGCCCAGGAGCCGGGGCAAGGCGACCATGTGCCGTGGGTGACCGTCGTGGTCGACCGGGCGGGGCTCGACTTGGCCGTCGACGAATGGGAGCCCGGAGCGCTCGACGACATTCTTCCGGCGTGGCCGATCGGAGCGGACTACCGCGTCTCCCTGAGCTGCCCGGAACTCAGTGACCAGAGGCCGGAACGCGAAGGCGACCAGGAGCGCCGGTGGAAGAACGGACGCGCGTCGGTGCTCGTCACCGGCCGGACGTCCGGCGACGCCAGGCAGCTCGTGAATCTGCTGAAGACTGAGCATCGTGATACCGCGCGGGTGGTTCTCCACGGCCCCGCCAACGAGCGTCGGTCCTGGTTGCTGAAATGTCTCGTCCTGGGCGTCCCGGTCGTGCTGTGGGACCGTGAGGCCATTGGCTACGAGGACGCAGGGAGACTGGAGATCCTGGCTCCCGCCGGCGATCTGGAGGGACTTCCCGAGCGGGTCCGGGGCTTCCGGAGCGACTCGGCAGCTTGCCCGGCGGAGCGGCGGGCACGGCCCTCCCTCGTGTGGGAACCGGAAGGTCGTCTCCCGCAGACTGAGTCGCTTCAACTGAGTGACCCTTGGAGAGGATCGCACGCGTCATGACCACCTCAGAGCCCCTGGCCGGTACAAGCCCTCGGCTTTCATCCTCCGACGGCGGAGGCGACGACTGGTGGCTGTTCCGCGGAGATGGCGAGCGCCGTGAGGTACCGTTCCCCGCTGCACCCCCGTGGCGCCGGTTCGACCGGCAGGAGACCGTGACCGGTGACAGGGTTCCGTACCCGCGGCCCTACCTCATCGGCCCCGACGAGGTGGAGGTGGTGAACGCGGCACTCCACCTGCGCCGGCCCCTCCTGGTGACCGGGCAGCCCGGCACGGGCAAGTCCTCGTTGGCCCACGCCATCGCTCACGAACTCGCGCTCGGCCGTGTCCTGCAGTGGCCGGTGAACAGCCGCTCAACTCTTCAGGATGCCCTTTACCTCTATGACGCCGTCGGCCGGCTGCGCGAGGCGACCCTGCGGCGCGACGTGGAAGGCACCGAACCGGACATCGGCCAGTACATCCGGCTCGGCCCTCTGGGCAACGCGCTTGTGCCCCGCGAGCGCCCCCGCGTGCTGCTCATCGACGAGCTGGACAAGGGTGACGTCGACCTACCCAACGACCTGCTGACCGTCTTCGAGGAGGGTGAGTTCGCCATCTCCGAACTCACCCGGCTGCCCGCGAGCCACGCACCGGTACACGTTCGAACCGACGACCTGGATGAGACCGCCCCGGTCACGCGCGGCCGCGTCCGCTGCCGTGAGTTCCCGGTTGTAGTCATCACCAGCAACGGCGAACGGGAATTCCCGCCCGCCTTCCTGCGGCGCTGCGTTCGCCTCGATCTCCCCGAGCCCAACGAGCGGCGGCTTCGGGAGATCGTCGCCGCGCACCTCGGTCCCGACGCCCTGGACGACACCGACGACCTGCTGCGGGAGTTCCTCGAACGCCGCGCCGAGGGCGAACTGGCCACCGATCAGCTGCTCAACGCCGTCTTCCTCCGCAAGGGTGGCGTGAACCTCGACGCGGCTTCCCTCCTGCAGGGCGTCCTGCACCGTCTCGGCGGAGCCGTGTGACGCCGTGATCTCGCGCGTGACGAAGGTCCTGGCCGAGAGCGGGGTGGAGCTCTCTCTGGAGGAACTCCTCGACGCCATGTGGCTCGCCGGGAAGCTGCCTCGGGACTCCGGGCCCCTGGTGCGCTCCGTCGGCGTGGCCGCCGCGAGCTCGGAGCGGCACGGCGAGCCCCACCACGACGGGTCGACGGTCGCGGCGCCGGAGACCGCGGAGCCCGCACCAGAGCCGACCGCTGCGGAGTCCACGAAGAAGCGGTCCGCGCGCCCGCTTCTGGCCTCGGCGCAGCCCAGTCCCGACGAAGACGCGCCAGCGCTCGCGGGCCTGTCGTCGGCGGTCGCAGTCCGCGCCCCGGACAGCAGCACCCTCGGCGCCGGGCAGCTCCGGCTCGGCAAGTCCCTCCGGCCTCTGCGGCAGCGCTTCCCCGACCGGCGCCAGCAGGAACTCGACGTCACACGAACCGTCGCTGCCATCGCTGAGACGGGCGTGCCCGAGACCGTCGCCCGTGCGCTGCGCACCCGCTGGCTGTCCCTGGCCCTCGTGGTTGACGACGGCGTCTCCATGGTCCTCTGGCAGCGGCTCGCCGCCGACGTCCGGGTACTGATGGAACGTGCTGGGGCCTTCCGAGACGTGCGTGTGTACGGACTCGACACGCGCAGCGGCACTCCGTCTCTGCGGACCACCCCCTACCGCTACCGCGGCCGGCTCTCATCGCCGAAGGTCCTGTGCGACCTAACCGGCAACACCCTCGTCCTGGTCGTCAGCGACGGTGTGGGCGAAGCCTGGCGGGACGGCGGGATGCGCCGGGTGATGGACCGCTGGGGACGTTGCGGTCCCACCGCGATCGTCCAGGCACTGCCGTCCCGGCTCTGGGCGAGCACCGGCATCGGCGCACGGCGCTGGCAGGTCACCACCCATCGTCGCGGCGGCCCCACCCGCGCCTGGCACGTCACCGACCCTGACCTGCCGCCGGACCTGGTCCGCTTCGACTCCGTACCCGTCCCGGTCCTCGCGCCGACCCCTGCGGCCGTCGCCGACTGGGCGTGGCTCGTCGCCTCACCCGGCGGCACAGCGCTCCTCCCGCTATGGGACGCCGGCCGTCCCGGCTCCAGCCGGACCGTAGCCGACGCCCGGGACGGCGACGCTGCCGAAGCGGTACTCCGCTTCAGGGAGGCCGCGTCCGCCGAGGCGTATCGGCTCGCGGCCCACGTGGCGGCCGTCGCCCCCGTCACGCCGCCCGTGATGCGCCTGGTGCAGGCCGCCCTCGGGCCACCGACAGACATCGGACACCTCATGGAGGTGTTCCTAGGGGGCTTGATGCACGAGCTCGACGCCGACGGTGCGGACCGGCTGCCGCACCACCGGCGGTACGACTTCACAGACGGCGCCGGGCGCGTTCTCCTCAGCGCCGTCTCCCCGAGGGAATTGCTGCGCACCGCTGAGGCTGTGACGCAGCGCATTGAGGCCGCCGTCGGCCGCGCCCCGGTCTTCCCGGCGTGGGTCGGGCACCCGGACGGCGCGGCCGTCATCGATGACACCGGGCGCTCCTTCGGCTGGCTACGGGAGCAGACGCTAATGCGGCTCGGCATCCCGTCCGCCGATGCAAGGCCGGTGGCGCCCATGCCGAAAACCCGTGTCCCCGGGGGCGAGACCGGAGATTCCACCGAGCCCCGGGACTCCGCAGCCGCCGGGACTGATGAAGCGTACGACGACGCGCCGGGTGAGACCCTGCCAGCCGGCTGGGTGGAGCTCCTACCGGAGGACCCGGTACGGCTCGGTCGATTCCGGCTCCGTGCACGCAGTGCCCACGGTTGGCCTCACCTGACGATGTACCTGGCCGAGGACGATGACGGCACCGTCACCACGGTCCGGGCGCCGGTCATGCTGCATACCCGCGACCCGGGAACCGCGCGGGACCTCGTCCGGACGGAAGCCGAGTGCCTGACGCGGATGCAGGGCACGCATGCCCCCGCACTCCTCGGTGTGGCGGCGCCCACCACAGGGGAGCTGCCGTGGGTCGCGGCCAGCTGCGTCCACCGCCGCGCAGACGCCCCGTCCTCACCGCCCGCGCCGAACCTGCGCGCCGTCCTCGACGAACACGGGGGAACAGTCCCGGGGGAGCTTTTCTTGCGGATCGGGCTGGGCCTGACGGAGGCCGTTGCCTTCGCCCACTCTCGGGGGCTCGTGCACGGCTCGCTCTCACCCCTGGCCGTTCTCGTGACCGACCGCGACGTCCAGCTGGTCGGCTGGGCGACCGCGACGATCGACGGAGTCGACAGTGCTCACCGCGACGTGCTGCCCCTCAGCGACACCTACCTGGAGGCGGACGACGACGGGCGGTCGCTCACCCCGCAGAGCGATGTGTACGCCGTTGGTGCGCTGCTGCTGGCCTTCCTCTCGGGACGGTGGAGCGACCCCAGGGCCGACAACTCGGGACATGGTCCCTTGACCAACCCCGGGATCGGCCCGGTGCTCCTGCGGACTCTTTGGCGTTGCTTGGAGCATGACCCCGCCCGCAGACCCTCCGCCGCCGCCCTGGCCGAGGCGTTCGCCCTTGCGTCCGGAGGCCCGACGGCCGACCGAGCGTCGGAGGAGGTCGTCGCTGAGGACGTCCGGCGGGTTCGGGATCTGGCGGGGCGGGACATCGGCACCTACGGGCTGGAATTCGCCCGTCTTCTCCTGACGTTCTCGAACCAACTGGCCTCCGTGGGGCAGCGGGAGGAGTCGCTCGCTGCGGCCCTGGAGAGCGTGGAGGTGTACCGAGAGCTGCTGTCGGTAGGGGGTAACTCCGCCTCCGTCCCCTTCTCGTCTGGTCTCGCCGAGGCCCTCAGTAATCTTTCCGTGCGACTGGGCGAAGCCGGCCGGGCGGGGGAGAGTCTCGACGCGGTCTCCGAAGCGGAGACGCTGTATCGGGAGCTTAGGCGCCAGGACTTCGGCGTCTTCGGCGCGGGCCACGCCATGACCCTGAACAACCAGTCCAACCGCCTGGCGGAGGCAGGTCGGTACCGTGAGGCACTCCAGGCTATCGAGGAGGCTGTTCTCATCGGGCGCCGAAGGGCCGAGCTGGGTGAGCCGGCGGTCGGGGGCGATCTGGCGAGGAGTCTCACGAACCTGGGCAGCCGCCTGGGCGACCTGGGACGGCAGGGCGAGGCTCGGACGGCCGTCGCCGAGGCTACCCAGATCTACGGCGCCCTGCCTCCGGAGGAGGCGCGGCGCGTCTGGACGGACCACGCCATGAGCCTGATCAATTTCGCCGTCCTGCTCGGCGACGAGGGACGTCACGACGACGCCCTGAGTGTGGTTGACGCGAGCTTCGCCGTGCTGGACCAGTACGGAGACGAACGGTCGCGGGCTGCGTTCGAGATTCAGGAGTGGTCCCGGCGCATCAGGAGCTGGCTGGAGGGCCCCGCCGCGCGGGCACCCGGTCAGTAGTCGGCAGCCCGGCGGAGAAGTTGGTGACCAGGTCTGTGCTCGATGCGCCACGGTCCGATGCCTGCACCGCCCCGGGCTGGCGCTCATCTAGCACCTGGCGCAGCGAATCGGCACCCGGCTAGTCAGCACCACTGCGCCCCGGTCAGCCCGGGCCCATGGCTCCCGAAAAGGCATCGAGAGCTCGCATCCCTAGTTGCCCCGGCGTGGGCTGATGGCTGACTGGTTCTGGGGACAAAAGACGAGAACGGCGGGGCCGCGCGTAGCGCGGCACGCTGCGAGAGTCTGGCCCGACACGCCATGGGCAGGACCATGGACATGGACACCCTGCACAAAGCCAGGCAGGCCCGGAATTGGATCGCCCACGAAGGAGCCTCGATCGGTGCCATCTGGTCAGTAGACCGCGACCGCATCCTTCAGTAAGCGGTCAAGCTGCGCACCGCCGTCACGGATCTCGCTGACGGCGACAACATCTCGCAGTGGTGCCACGGCCTTGCTGAACCACACGACCCGCCACCCATGGACTGGGTCAACGGCTGCCCCGACGCCGTCGACACCTGGTCTTCGGCCATCTCCGTGGCCTGCTGCCCCAGCAAACCCAGAGCCCCGCAAACTCGTAGTAACGGCAAAGACCCAGCGGTTGGAGTTTTAGTGCAGGTCACAATGCCCCGCCATCTGCCAGTGTCCGGTCAGGCATACATCTGCGCCGTCAAGTCCCGCTCGCTCTCAATCGCTCGCACTGCAGTCGCAGCATGAACCGAGCCGACACCTCCAGAGCAAGATCCGGACGATGTCCGGACCAGCTCCCGACCGAAGGCTGCGCCAACTACCGTTTCGCCTGGTCAATGTGGACGCAGCACTGTAATCAATTGGGTTTCTAGAGCTACAGTCTGGCGTCCAGGGGAGTTCCCGCCGGACCATTCGCGGACCAAAAGATCTCCGACGGACCCAACCCACGAGCCGCCCTCATAAGCGCAGCGATCCGTGGATACCGGTAAGCAGCGCCGAACCGTCGGCACCCGTACTTCCGTGTCAACGCCTCCACGGGCGGCGGCAAGTCGGTGACTCTGCGGTCATCGCCCTCCCCTTGAACCGCAGTCCCCGCGCTTGGTTCCCTGCGACAGGTCCAAGCGCTACCGGACGCGCCGGGTGGTGATGAGCTGACCGTTGTGGAGGCGGTGGTTGAGGTCGAGGCCGCTGTCGAGCATCGCGAGGACATCGAGGTGGCGGTCGGCGGGCACGGTCGCCACCCGGCGACGGTCGCGGCCGACGCGGATGGTCGGGTGGCGCTCGCTAGGCCGTGCGACGCTGACCTGGCCGTCGGGTGTCCCTGCTGCCAGCCGAGTTAGCGGGGTGGTGGCGGCGCGGTTGTCGAGGAGCTGGTTGATCGGGTCGGAGGGGGTTCGGACGTAGTCGAGGAGGTCCTGGACCTCGTAGTCGTTCGCCTCGTACTGCCGTGTCCAGCCGTCGATGTGGTGCTGGGCGGTCCACTGCCGCAGGCCGGCCGACCGGTGCCCCAGGCGGGCGGCGTCGCGGCCGAGGAGGTGGGCGATGCGTCGGGAGGTGATGCCGGAGGTGAGCAGGGTCAGGGCCTGCTCGGTGTCGACGCCGTGGCGGATGTGCCAGGCGGTGTGCGTGTTGAGCCTGGGTGCGCCGGGAGAGAGCACGGGGCTGGTGTTGACCAGGTTGATGAGGGCGCCGACGGTCCAGCTCAGGGAGTGCCCGAAGGCGGTACTGATGTTGCGTACCGCCTGTTCGAGCGCCCACCCGGCAGCGACGCCGGGCTGCCAGGAACGGGCGAGGTCAGGAATCGTGGTGCCGGAGATCCACTCGCGGAGCGCGGGAGCGATCGGGACGTTCATCTGTGTGCCCCGTGTCTCCTTGTCCTTGAAGCTCCAGGTCTTGGTGACCTCCGGGACGTGGGCGAGTAGACGGTCGAAGACCTGGTGCTCGGTGAGGAAGTCGAGGGTGCGTTGCAGCGACCATTCCTCCGGTTCGGCGAGCCGGTCGCCTCCGATGGCGTCGTCCGCCGTGTGCCGGTCGAGCAGCACGGCCAACTGGTTCGCGAGCCAGTCGAGGTAGCGGGCCGACCCCAGGCTGGTGCCGGTGGCGGCCCACCGGCCTGCCTGGGCCGGGTCGGTGGTCTCGAACACGGTGGCAACCTTGTCCGCGAGGGTGAGCCACCGGCTGGTTTGCCGCCCGTTGCCTCTCTGGGACAGGGCGAACAGTGCGTCCAGGGCGTCGATGGGATTGCTTTGCGGCGTCGGTGAGGAAGCGTGGAGCTGCAGGACGAGCCAGACGAACGAGGCAAAGTCTGCGGCGATACCATCCGCCAGCGCGAAGACTCCGTCAGCGTCCTGTCGCAGGGTGTCCTCGGCGTCAGCGAGTGCGGTCAGGGCCTCGTCGGTCAGCAGTGCGGAAACGACGCGCAACTGCTCCGGGTCGGGGTTGAGGGAGTCGAACTCGTCGGGGCGGGGCGGGTAGGGGCGGGTCAGGAAGATCCACCCCTCGCTCTCCCGACCGGCCCGCCCGGCGCGGCCGATGGCGTTGAGGAGCTCGGCGGGGGACAGGGTGCGCTGGCCGTCGTAGGTGAGCGGGTCGCCGTCGACCTTGTGGTGGATGATGACGGTGCGCACGGGCAGGTTGACGCCGTCGGTGAGGGTGCTGGTGCTGGCGATCGCCAGGAGCTCGTTGCGACGCAGCGCGCCCTCGACGGCGTGCAGGACATCCTCGGGTAGGGCGCCGTGGTGGTAGGCGACGCCGTGCCGGGTGCAGCGCACTAGCGGGTGTTCCGTGCCGAGCGTGTCGGCGAGGTAGTCGGTCAGAGCCTCGGCTTCGGGCCGCTCGGGCAGGCACTCGGCGATGGCGAGTGCCGCGTCACGGGCTGCCCGCCGGGTGCCGACAACCATCAGCACGCTGCCGACCGCAGCGAGTTCCGCGGCGCCAGCGGCGAAGACTTGGTAGTCGGCGATCCCGCCTGGCAGACGGGTCCGCGCGTTCCACCGGCCTGCGGAGCCGGCGAAGCGCCGCGTGCCCACCTCTCCGGTAGTCAGTCGGGCGATGGCGGACGAGGCGGTCGGCCGGACATCGAGGAGGGTCTCGACGGGCACGGTGGCGAGCACCGGCGAGGCATGCTTTGCCGTCGGTCGCCGCTCCGTCAACTCGGCCTGCTCCGCCATGAGGTTCGGATACATGAGCCCGTGCATCCGGCGCGGCCCCCGCCAGGTGTCGGTGAAGTAGACCTCCCGTTCGGGGCGCTCCGGGTCGAGCCACGAGGCGATATCGCCCCTATTGCCGACCGCCGCGGACAGCAGCACGAGTCGGATGTCCTTACGAGCCTGCAGCAGCGTGAGCAGGCTCTCCAGCACGAAGCCGCGCCGCCCCTGGCCCAGGTGGTGGGCCTCGTCGACGACGACCAGCCCGACCTCCGCCAGTGCTTCGCCGGGGTGGTTGCGGATCATGTGCATGAGCCGCTCCGGGGTGACGATCTCCACGTCCCCGCCGTCCGGCTGGGCCGAGGAGGTCCAGGTGCCCAGCGGAAAATCCGGTTGCTCTGCAGCCAGGCGCCGCCCGAGCACCCGCAGCCGGCCCCGCAGTGTCCCGCGCATCTCCCGCCCCAGGCTGCGCATCGGCGACACGTACACCACGCGCCCGGGGCGCTGCGCCAGGTGCGAGCAGATCACCAGCTGCGCCATCAGCGTCTTGCCCGCGCTGGTCGGTACACTGATCAGGCTTCGAGACGTCGCCGGGTCGAGCGGATTGCCGCGCTTGAGCATCAGGAGCTGGCGCTGCGGCGGCCAGAGCGTCATCACTGGCGGCTCCGACAGTGCGAAGCTCCGCGACACTGCCCGGGGAGTGCCCGGGGGGAGCAGTTGGTACAGGCTGCTGGCCGCCATCTCCCCGCTCAGCTGGTACAGATGCGCGGCAACCCACCGCGCGAGCCGGTCGCCCCGGCCGGCCGCCTGCGTCATCACGTCCCGCAGCAGCCGCTGCGCCGCCAGCAGATCCCGTTCCTCGCCCACTGCCAGGAACTGGTACAGGTGGAAGACGGCCTCCACAACGGCCGCTGCGGGCCCGTACATGGTCCCCGCCAGGGACTCGCGGCGCATCATTGCCCTCACCCCACGCAGCTGCCGCCTCCACGCACGCAGCGCCCGGCCCAGCTCCGGGCGGTCGAAGCCGAGAAAGATGACGCCGGCCTCTACCGCCAGGGTGCCGATGTGCCCGCGCACTTCACCGGTGATGTCGACGAGAGCACGGACCTGCCGGTAGACGGCGGTGGCGTTCGGGTCCTGCTCGCTGCGCCGGTATCCGGCTTGGGCGGCGAAGGCGATCTGGAGCCGCTCAGCCTCGGGTCTGCGTTCGTCGCCCAGGGCGAGGTCCATCAGGTGCGCGCTTGTGGCAAAGGCTCGCCGCACCCGCACCGCGTCGTAGCCAGGAGTCTCCGGGGCGAGCGCCGCGAGCCCGTGCAGGTACCACGCCGTGGCGAGGGTCTCGTCCTCGATCTCCCGCTCACCGCGGAAGGCCGCGACCTCCAGCTCGGTCATCGCCGCCAGCAGGTCCCGTGCGCTGGGCAGCACCCCGCCCGCCCGGTGCTCGCCGAGCGCGGACGCGAGTACCTCCAAGTCTAGAGTGCGCTCCACACGTACCTCCTCACGTCCTTCGCGAAGTCTTCAAGATCCTCGATCGCCACCACTACGCCCTGCAGCGCGCCCGGGTGGGTGTGGCTGGTGAAGTGCTGGTGCGAGCGCTCGAAGGCCGTGTCCGGGATGTATTCGGCGTCGAGAGCGATGCTGACCCCGCCGTTCCCCGACGTCTTCGCGTCCACCCATTGCCGAGCTATTGAGGCAACGAACTCCCGGGTGTCGGGGGCCAGCTCCCGGCCTCCCCACGAGATCTGACCCAGGTACCGCGCCCCCCAAGTGTTCAACTGCTGCCATGCCTTGCGGATCGTGTCGCTCGGCTTCGTCTTTTCCGCGGTGAATTTCTTCATCTCCCACAACCGGAAGACGAACCCCAGCTCGCTGCCGGGCACTCGGTGGATCACCAGCCCGTCCGGCCCGCTGTCCGTCACCGTCGATGAGGGCGGGTCCAGGATCTCCACGCTGCGCCCCGGCTCGGGGGGAAGGTCGCGGGTGGAGAGATACCAGAGCCACTCGCCTACGTAGCCGGTAATGCCGGTGGTGTCGTTGGCCTCGAATACCGGGCCGGCGTAGAGCAGGACGTGGGCGCGATCGGGGCCGGTCAGCGGGGTGCCTGCCAGGGCGCTGTCGCGCCAGAGCCGGTATGCGAGGTCGTCCAGGTCGGTGCGGGCCCGCATGATCTCGTCGGCAATGATCCAGGCTGCCGCATCAAGGTCCTCGGGCTCCGGCCCGATGGTTACCACCAAGTCCCACGGGCACACCTGTCCGATGCCGCGGCTCTCCCGCTGAGTGAAGTCCACAAGGCGGCCTCCGGCGGCCCGGGCGCGCTCCATGGCCTGCAGTGCGGGTATCGACACCCGTCCCCACCCCCGCTCCTGACTCGGTGCCGAGCCCCGCGGCAACACGGATCACCCTACCCAGCAAAATCTGGTCTGTGAGGGCGGATACTGCGTGAGCGTGGCCGCGGGCCTGCTGCGGGCGCGGCCGTGCGGTGCCGGACTCGCGTGGCCGCGGCCCTGGGCACGACGGCCACCGGCCGTATGGCACAGCGACTGAGCGGTCATGATCAGTGATGGCTACCCACCGTCACCACCGAATACGGCCAGACCTACATTTCGAACAGTTGCAGCTGCCCTTCAGTGTCGACGTCGAGTGCCTCCAACTCCAAGTTCGGCACAGGCTGTTCCACCGGCGATGCGTCCTGCGCGTCATCCAAATCGTCCGAAGCGCCGGATTGGACCGCGGCCCCTGCGTCTCCCGTTTCCGCCTCGTCGTCCTTCGGTGTCGGCAGGACGTACTCCTGTGCCAGGCCGGCCAGGTGAAGTGGCAGGGGCAGGGCAAGGGCCTGGTCGTAGTCCGAGGGCTGGCGCAGAATATGGGTGAGGAGCGCGAGGGACCTCGGGTCGTCGCCGTCGTCCCGATGGCAACCGACGACGGCGATCTCCAGCAGCCCGGGCATCCAGGCCGCCTGGCCGGTGTCGATGGTGGGTTCACCCTTGCGCTTGCCCTGGGCGATCGGCCGGGGCGAGAGCTTGTCGGCGGTCACCGCCGCGTGCTTAAACTGCACGGGCTTGGCCGTCGTACTGAAGAACACGCGGGCGTCTTCAGCGGCATCCTCTGGCACCCACAAGCCCTGCTGGATGCCGTTCGCCTTGCCCTCCGGGGCTCTCCCCCACCACTGCGGAGTCTCGTTCCGGGCGCCTGCGCGGACCCGGACCATCCGCAGATCGGGGTCGAGGCGACGAGCCGGGGCGAGGCCGTCCTGCAGGCGATCCCGTTCGATCCGGCCGTCCTGGAGCCAGGTCCAGTGCGAGCGGGCGTTGTGGGCCTCGGCGAACAGGACGGTTGGTGCGGTGCGCAGGGAGGCACGCAGACCCTGAAGCCACTCGGCGGCCTCACGGCGCTGCCGTTCGCGTTCTTGGTAGCGTTTCGGGCGCTCGGTCCCACTTTCCGTCTGCACCTCAGAGGTGTCGGCCTCGTCGTCCTGTGAGCCGCGCTGGCTGGGCAGAACGGGCTTGACCTCAGCTTTTGTGGTCAGCCTCAGCAGGAGTTCGGGGTAGGGGACCCAGGCGCCTGCGCCGGAGCGTGCCTCGGGGTCCCAGCCTTCGACACGGGCCGCGTCGGTGCCGGCCGGATCGGGGGTGATCATGACGCCGACCGGGAGGTACGCGGCCCAGCGATTCCGGGTCGTACGATTCTTACGGACCATCCACAGTGCGGCATGCCGCAGTCCGTCGGGCAGTCCATCGTGCTCAGCAAGCCGGGGGAGGGTGCGCGCGCCGAGCTGCCGCAGGCCGTCGTTCCAGGCACTTAGTGTGCGGTGCCGCAGGCTGGACGCTGTTTCCGCGCCCTTGCCGTTCTCGTCGCCTGCTTCGGGCACCGTGGTGAACTGTGTGACGAAGCCTGCCTTGGCACAGCCGAGTCGCATGGCGAACTTCGGGTCGTGCAGTCTGCTTGGATATGACACGACGCGGCCGATCTCTACAAGGGCGAGGGCCGGTGCGTCGGTGGTGCGTTCCGCGGCCAGCCACTGTGCGGCGCTGTCGCGGCGGGCCACTGTCGCGGCGGTCACCTGGACGTCCTTGATATGGGTGCCGGTGGGCAGGTCGAGCGGGGCAAGGAGGCTGTCGGCGGTACGGTCACTGAGCGCGACGAGTGGGCGCATGCAGCGGACCCGCACGGTCAGCTCCGGAGCGGACCACTCGTGCACGACCGGTGCGCCGGCCGTGGCGTCGTCGTACTGCTGTGCGGTGAAGGACCCGCCGTCGCCCTTGAGGCCCAGAAGCTCGCCGAGGGAGGCCAAGGCGGCGTCGCGCAGCCGCGGTGACTGCCACAGCAGCCGTGCCTCAAGCACGGGAGCGCCGCCCTGGCGCGCTACGCCGTCGAGAGCGTCCAGCGCGTAGGCCGTCGCCAACCGGCGCTGAGCGCACCGTTCCGCCTCGACCGTCTCCTTGTCGCCCCTGGGGATGTTCGCGGGCGTGCCCCGATCGATCAGCGCGAGGTCCGGGGCGCGGCGCAGTTCGGACGTGAGGGCGCCTTCCGCCCAGGCTGTGAGCTGTGAGAGCTGGTGTGCCATGAAGCCGGGGCCTACGTCGTGCCGACCCATAGCGGTGCGGTACAGAATGCCGGCTCGGGCATCGTCGCGCAGCCAGGACGCGGGGTCGGTCAGGATCGCGTCGGCGTCCGGGAAGGGCTCGCCCAGGGGCAGTCCGGCGAGCATCGCTGCGGGGCCGCCTGCGCGCCACCGGTCGGCGAAGTCGCCCTTCTCGCCCAGGTCCTTGTCCCAGTAGCGCTCCAGAGCGGCGACGGCGAACCGCTCGCTGCGGGGCGTGCCCGGCAGGAACGGCCTGCGCGGACGCAGCAGGACGGTGGTGCTCGCACCCCACGGGAGGCGCAACCGACCTGTCTTGGCGTTGGTACGAGTGGCCCAGCGACGAACCGACCAGCGGAGGTTGAAGCGCGGCAGCGGGTCGAACGGCACGGTCTGGAGCGTGATCGACAGCGTCACCGACCACCAGGAGTCCTGCTTCTCGTCCGGTCCGGGGAACCGGATCGGCTCGGAGACGAGTTGGGCACCCTGGTCACGTGGTCCACGTGGCATGGCCCGGAAGATGAGCTGCCCACCGTCGTACGGGTACGGGCCTAGCGCGAGGATCCGGCGGGCCAGCCAGTCGGCGCTGAGGCTGTACTGGTGCGGTGACGGACGTGCGGTGCCGCCATCGGTCGGGACGTCACGCGGCAGGAGTTCATGGTGGACGGTCTCCCAGCGCGGCGGATGGGCGGCCAGTTCTGCGCTGGTCTCCTTCAGCAGGCCGCGGTACTCGGGCTCGGGCCGCAAGTCACGCAGCCAGTGCTTGAGCACGGTGTCCAGGACTGGGCCGGGGAGCGGGTCGGGGAGGTCGGCGGGCGCACACAGCCAGTGGGCCGGCGCGCCCGGGTCGCGGTCGTGGAAGGGGCGTGGCAGCGCGAGGACGTCGGGTGCGAAAGCCTGCAGGACCTGTTCCAGGCGCCAGGTCGGTGCTGTCTTCCACGGCTCCTTGCCCGCTGCCACCCGGGGCGCGTTGCACAGAGTCAGGACGGCGTCCCGCCACTGCTCGGGGAAGGGCAGGACGCGGTAGGGCGCGGTGTGAGAGGCCAAGTCGTCGGCCGGGCGCCAGGCCGTGGTGCGGGCGGAGCGGTAGACGGGTGGCATGGGACGGCTCCTCGCGAGCAAAGTCGGGGGTCAGCGATGGGTCATTGTGCGGAGGGCGTTGTAGAACGGCTGGTACAGGAGACGGACCAGAGAGCGAGCAGACGGGTCGGGGTGGGGCGGGGCGGCGTCGTGCCGGTCCGTCAGGTAGGGGTCGAGGATGCCTGCTAGGGCGTGGAGCAGGCCGTCGGTGCCCGGCACATCAGTCCCGGAGGACGGCTGGCCAGTGCTGCCGGGTGCGAGCTGTCTCGCCAGGCGAGGCGAGAAGGCGGCATCGACGAACACCACCCGGGCGGGCACTCCGCCGCGCACCAGACGGCCGATGACCTGCCAGAGCGTGACGAGTTGGTCCCAGGCGAAGGCGCGCTTCTCCCAGGCGGGCAGTGAACTGTAGGCGTATCTGCGGTTGAGCAGCCGACGCCATTCGCGGCGGCCCTGTTGGCGCAGGGCTCCGGCCGCTTCGTCCAGCGATCCCGCTTTCTCCATGAGTTCGGTGAGCGTGTGCGGGCCGTCGAGGGTGTCGCGGCGCGGCTGGTCGCGCAGCATGCCGCTCAGCCAGTCGTTGACGGCGAATACGGACAGGTCGAGGTCGTCGGGGCGGGGGTGCGGGCGGACCAGGAACAGGGCCGTGCCGAAAGCCGCTTTGCCCTCCTCGTTGAGGATATTGTGGCCACGCTCGACGGCCAGCAGCGGAGCGACCAGGACTTCTGCTGTGTCATCGTCAGCGAAGCGGGCGACGTCGCCACGCCGTAGTGTCGCCGGAGTCTCGTCCTGCTGCCCCGGGGCGGTGCCGACTGGTACGCCGCTGCCCCGGGCCTCGTCGTCCGGGATCAGCGCGCTCACCTTGCCGCGCCAGGCGTCGAACCGGTGCAGTGCCTCGGCCACCGCAGCGGCTTCCCGGTAACTGCCCACGAGGATCAGCGCTCTCCGCCGCGTCGTCTCAGGGATACGACTGATCTCCTGGCCCAGCACCGAAGAGCCACCCGGGCCCGGTTCACCGAGCCGCCGGGCCATCGCGACCGCCTGGGCGAGCCGGTCGCGCGGCGGTGTGCCGGAGAGGCTCATCGGGCGTTCGTCCCGGTCGTAGAGGAAACGGGTGGCGAACGAGGTTCGGGCCACGGCAGCCAGGGACGCATCGGTGGGCTTGAGGACGAGACTCACCGGGACGCGGACGTGGGCGCGGCTGGACTCGCCGGCCCAACTGGTACCGGACATCAACACGACGTGCGGGCCGCCACGGCCGGTGGCCGGGTCGGCGCCTAGGCTGTTCAGGTTCAGCAGTAGCTCGCGCCCGACTCCGGCACACCGGAAGAAGCGCAGGGTGCCGCCGCGGCGGCCGGCGTCGTCGCGTTCCTCGCCGTCCGGGAGGTACTGGTAGCCGAGGATGTTGCCCATGGGCGCCTCGGGCACCAGCGGGGCGTAGTCCAGCGGGACGCGCCGGGCCAGCTCCCTGCCCTGGGAGTCCAGTCGCAGGGCGGCCTCCACGTGCGGCCATAGGAAGGTGAGTCGCTCCAGCCTGTGGTGGAGGGTGCTGAGCAGCAGGAGGAAGGAGAGCCGCAGGCATAGGACGTCCCACCAGTCCTTCGTCGGCTCGGGCGGGGGCGTGGTGAATGCAGGCTGTTCGGCCCGTGCTTCCTCCGTCACCCGGTCGACGAGCTGACCGGCCAGCTCACGCACCCGATCCCTCGTGCGGCCCGCTGCCATGTGGTGCAGGAGGGCGTCGGCCGTGTCGGTGAGGACGCCGGTGAGCGGGTCGGGGGCGTCGCCTTCTCCGAACGGATCGTCGCGGAAGGCATCCCAGGCAGCCTCGAGCAGGCGGCGGGCCGGGGAGAGCGCGAGGTGCGGGGAGGGGCCCGGCTCGTCCGCCACGTCGTCATAGCCCTCGTAGAGTTCAGCGCTGTCCTCAGCCATGTCGGCCGCGGCGGACGCCTCCCGTTCCGCCTGGTACTGCTCGCCTTCGCGGTGGCACCGGGTCACATCGCGGAACAGGTCGTCTAGCAGGCTCTGCTGGAGGGTCCACGGGCTGAAGTAGGCGGGATCAGCCCACTCCCGGAGGTTCTCGTCCTTGATCAGCAGAGCGCAGAGCGGATCGACGGCAAGGGTGACGGTTCCCAGTGCCCGGTTCCACTGGGCGACCTGGCCGTCGGTCAGCGGCAGGCGGGCGCGCCTGCTCAGCTCCTCGATCTTGTAGCGGTTCAGCTGGTCGAGCCAGGAGTCGGTGTCTGGGCGAACCAGCGTGCCGGACGGGGTGAAGAGGCGGTCCAGTGCCATCTGAACGCTGTCGGCCTCGTCCACGAAAATCAGGTCGCTGCGCAGACAGGCCAGTTCCAGCTGGCGCAGCCGCTCGTCGTTGAGGTGTGCGGGCACCTGGCTCTGTACCAGGCTGGCCGGGTTGGCCACCCAGATCAGAGCGTCGACCTGCGCGCGGGCAGCCGCGTGGCGCGGGCATTCGGCCCACAGAGGGCAACCGTGCGGGCTGCCGGGCAGGCGGTCCGGGGCGTGGGCCTGGCGGGGTGCGGTGTTCCTCCGGTCGGGAGTCCATTGCTCCAGGACGACCGATTCCGGTTCCACCGGGCCGCGCTGTGGCTCAGGATGCAGCCGGGTGCATGGTGCGTCGCGGTATTGCAGAGGATCGCCGTCGACGCCGCGCAGACCGCTCACTGCGCAGGCGGTGCTCAGCAGGTCGAAGCCGGGGTCGTCGTGGTCGAGGAGGTTGTCGAATCCGCGGGCGGAGAGCCGTCGGTGCAGCCGCTGGACGTGTTGCTCGCGTGTGGTCGTGCCGAGCACCGGCGCGACGGCGATGTCGAGTGCCTGGAAGAGACCGCACAGCCGTAGCTGTTCGGCGACGTCTCCGACGACGAGCGTGGTGCGCAGCGGGATCTTGCGCCGGGCGGCCCAGACGGCCACCAGAATCATGAACGTGCTCTTGCCGGCACCGACCATGCCGGCTAGGTGCACCATGCCGGCCAGTTCGACCTCTTCGGCCTCGGTGTAGTCCGTTCCCGCGGCATTGCGGGGCGCGAACCTGACCCCCTCCAGCCGCTGTTCCCAGTGACCGGGATGCGGGACCTCCGCCTCGCGCTCGCGCTCGTCCATCCACCGGGCCGTTGCGCGCAGTTCGGCGCGGCACACGCTGAGTGGCTCGCCGCCCCCGGGCCGTACTGCGGCAAGGTCGTGGCCGGGTGGGCTGGCGCGGACGAGTTCCTCGGGAATCGTGACCGAGGCGTTGCGGCGGCGTTCCTGGAAGGAACTCGTCCCTGCGGGGGCCGGTTTGAGGGCACGGGTGACCAGGTCCGGCAGCCGGCTGAGGGCCTGGTCGTAGACGTCCATCCGGCGCCCGGCCACCATCGGCACCACGGGTCGGGGACCGCCGGTGGTGCCGACTGGCGGCAGCTCGTAAGCCCGCAGCCTGTTGGCGATCGACCGGTAGGCGTCCAGCGCCTGCCGCCAGGCGCGCCGCCGCAGCGGCCACAGGAGGTGCCGAGCGGCGGCGAGGGCCGTGCGCTGCCACGGATGTTGCGCCAGCCCGGCGTGTTGCGCGAACGGATAACCGCCGAACAGCGCATAGGCGTCCACGGCATCCGCCGTAGGGGCAAGCCGTTCGAGCAGCCGCAGCCCCAGCTCGACGCGGCACAACTCGACGGGGCCAAACCCGTCCGGGGCTCCGGCCTCGGGCCATTCGTCCCTCAGCTCCCCCGCTACCGCCTCGCACCAGGCTTTCTCGTCACGCATCTGTGCCCTCCTGGCTGTCGGCGCGGGTGCCACGGCGCGACTCGGCCAGCCGCTGCCGGGCAGCCCGGATCAATTCGTCGTCGGTGAGCAGGCGTACGGCAGCGGCCGCTGCGGGCCGAGCTCGCTGAAACGCCTGCTGATAGCCGGGGCGCTCGCGTACCCGGTAGACAGGCACCACCCAGAACGCCTCGTCGTACGGAGGCTCGGGCCGCACGGGGCGGGCGGCTCGGCCGAGAAAGGCCGGGTGCGCCCAGTCTTTGACGTCGACGGCCCAGCGGTGGCCGTCGGGGAAGACCACCAGCAGGTCGTAGGAGTCGAAACCAGGCCACATGGTGACGTCGAGGCCCAGACCGGTGAGCCGGTCCTCCAATTCCACCTCAGCCAGTCCGGGCCCGGTGACGTGTCGGCGCAGCGGGCGCTCCAACTGGTACACAGTGCCGGCGTGAGCCGCCTCGATCAGACGGCCGACCGGCGGGTCTCCCTGCCGTCGGCAGCGATCCCGCTCACACCACCACTCTCCGCCCGCAAGCGGCGTCAGTAGTGTTCCGCAGCGACCGCACACCGCGTAACAACCGTCCCGGCTCCAGGAAAGAGGGACCTCCGGGTAGATCAGGTCGATGAGCTCCCAGGCCGGCTCCAGCGTGAAGTCGCCGTGCAAGGCGAAGAGTTCCTGGGCCGTAAGCACCGGCCGCCGCACCAACAGGCTGCGGAACTCGGTGTATGCGTCCTCCTCTCCGTGGCTGCGGCAGCGGTCCAGAGCGGTCCGCATCACCTGCTGGTCGCGATGCCGCACAGCCGGGTCGGGCGCCGAACGTTCCCATTCGCTCCACTCATGGCACAACTGGGTGGGGCGATGCGAGTACGGGTCGAGCAGAACGTCGTCCGGGCCGACAGCGTCCGACGGCAGCGACAGCGGCCAGTCCTCCAACGGGATGTTGGCACACCGCTGGACGAGTTCGGCAAGTGAGGCGGGCGGCCGGAGTCCGCCGCGCAGCCAGGCGACGACCGCCCGATCCAGGGCGAGTTGGACGACGGGTGGGTACGGAAGACAGAAGGCATCCAACCCAGTGGTGTGGTCCAGGACACACAGAGCACGGGCCACGGTAGCCAGCAGCGGCACGCCGTCATGGGCAGCCCAGGCATCGAGCGTTTCGGCGGACGAATCGAAGGTGGCAAGGGGACTCGCGGGCACGGTTTCCACTCCAGGTGGTGCGACGAGCGACATGACGGCGACAACGGGAACTTCCCTCAACCTGCGGCAGCCACGCGCTCTTTACCAGTGGCACACCAGGACAGTGCCTCGCAGCCCGTGCAGTCGTAACCGGGCCGGGGCACCGCGTCGTAGCGGGTCTCGGCGGACCAAGGCATGGTGTACGAGGCAAGGACGGTACGGGCGTGTTCGACCGTGGCCTCATCGCCCGGATCGAACTCCTCAAGGGACACCCCGTCCGGGCGCAGGATCTCCAGTTCCACGCGGGACCGTCGCGAATCGCCGCCGAGCACGCCGGCTGCCAGAAGCAGTACCGAGAGGGCGAGCTGGGGATGCTTCTCCAGTAGAACGGACCGACCGCCCGGTGGAAATGCGCTGGTCTTGGTCTCGCGAACGACCACGCCGCCGCGTTCCTCGTAGACCAGATCGCATGAGGCGATGACCACGACGTCGGACTGCGGGTCGTGGGCCATCACTCGATGCTGCGGGCGGAACCGCGTCGCCGCAGGATTGTCGAGCGGGCACCTGGCCCGGTGGGCCCGGAGCATGTCGAGGGCGGGGGCCAACTCGTCGTTCGTGAGGCCGGGCAGGTGTGCGGGCAGAGGCACCTCGCGGCACGGCGAGGCGTCCGCCGAGGCGTGCCGGGCATTGAGCCAGCCGTCGACGGCCCTGCCTCTGCGCACGGCCTCGTTCTCCTGAACGGAGGCCGGCAGCTTGAGTACGCGGGTCAGGTGGTAGCGGGCGGGACAGTCGCGGTGTGCTCTCAGGTCGCTGACCGATACCGTGCGCCGCTTGCGAGGCCGCGTGGGAGGTGGGAGCACAAGGAGAGCGGGCGCCCGCGGCACGGCTGAGCACTCGGGTAACACCTTGCAACCCGCGCAATGGACACCGGCGACGCGATCGCGGCCATCGAGGACACGGCCGAGCCGGGGCACGACATGCTGCTCGTGCAAGTCCATGATCTCGTCAGCGGTCCAGTCCGCGAAGACGTCAGTCTCCGTTGTGCGCAGAAGACGGACCCGGCCTTCGGTGAGGCCGGCGGAGTAGACCCGGACGCGTTCTGGCCGCGGCGGCGGCGCCGGGTGCCTGAGGGCTGGGGAGTGATGCTCGAAGGAAGGGATGCGGGCCGGAGTCCCGTAATACAGGACAGAGGCGATAGCGGCGAGTTCGGGCAGCGGGAGGCGCTCCTTGGCATCTCCTTTGGCGGGAATCACGAGTTCACGCAGCCTCGCGTCGTCCGAGACGTACTGCCTCCCCCAGACAGTGCGCTCGTAGTCGGTGATGCCGCGCTCGTCGGGCTCCTCAAGCGTGCGGAACGCGATCCATACGTCTGGGGCGCGGAACGTGCGCGGAAGGTCGTCGCCGTCGCGGCTTTCCTGGTCCCTGCGGCGGGCGTCGAGGTAACGCTCCGCGGCCGCCGCCGACCAGGTCACGTGCTGCGGCAGGCACCGGGAGCGCGTCCGGCGACACCGCTCCATGGCCTCTTCGATGCTCTGCGCCGCGCCGGACTCCAGTTGATCGAGCAGTTCCTGCACGAGCGCGAACGGGAACTCCTCGCGTGGAGTCTTGGACGAGACCCGTTCCGCAGCGAACACGTCGCGGCGGACACTGAGAGCACGGTTCATCGGACAACCGGGCTCCTCGTCGCGCAGATGACGGACCGGGATGCGGGCCAGGCGCCCGACGCCGACCGTACCGGGAGGGTTGTCCCAGGGCTGCACGGTGCCGACTCCTTGCAGTCTCGACGGTGAGGGCATCACCGTGACAGAGCCCTGTGAACAAAGTCAAGGCACACAAGAATCTCCTGTAGCTTGCTGTCTGACGGTTCGCCAGGAGAGGCAGGGAGTGTGTGTGGTGGAGCCATGGCCGGCGGGGAAGAAGCTCGCGGGCAGATTCAGCCGCGCCGGCGAAGGCGCATGGGGTGGCATGGGGGTCGTCTATCGGGCGACCGACGACAGGCATGCCGAGCGGGCGGTCGCGGTGAAGTTCCTGTGGCCTCGAGATCCGGAGGCCACCCTGCGCGGGTACCGGACTCCCACCCCACAAGAGCTACGGCGTTTCGACCGCGAGTGCGAAATGCACCAACGCTTCGGTGGCCGGGGCGTGCCAGCCTTCGTCCACGCCGATCTCTCCCCGCCGCGCCCGTACCTCGTCACAGAGTACGTCGACGGCGATGACCTGCATGCTTTTCTCACCCGGAACCGACCCACCCTGTCGGCTGCGGCGTGTGTGATCGTCCCGCTGCTGGAAGTGCTCGGTCGGGTGCACGGCGCGGGCGTGGTACACCGGGACGTCAAGCCAGCCAACATCCTGCTGGCCCGACGCGACGGCGTCGTATACCTCACCGACTTCGGCATCGCCCTGCCGAAAGATCCGGCGGCCACCCGGTACACCAACGGACGGACGCCCGGCACGATCGGCTACATGGCCCCGGAGATCCACCGCGGCGAACGGAACCCGGGCCCGGAGGCCGACCTCTACAGTGTCGCCTGCATCGCGTTCCAGATGGTAACTGGACGGCTGGTCTTCGAGGCCGGCCACTCCGACTACGACTTGGCCCGCCTGCACTGCGAGGAGCGGCCGCCGCTGCTCAGCGACGACGTCCCCGGCCTGCCGTCCGACATCGTGGACATCACGGACCGTATGCTCGCCAAGTCGCCCGCCGATCGGCCGCCTCTGGAACTGGCACTTGAGATCTGGCGGCCCCTGCTGCCCTCGCCGGGCGACTCCTCTCCACGCCCCGCCCTCGACCCGGACCCGACCCTGCCCCATCGCACCCCGGGGACCGCTGCGGCACCGCTCTCGGAAGCAGCGCCGACGGGTCCGCGCCGCCCTCGGGTGCATCGCCGACCCGTCGGCGGTCCCACCCGGTCCGCGCTCCGAAATCTGTGCGCCGAGGCCGAGATCGAAATCGAACGCGGCGAACCGGACAAGGCCGTCGACGAGTTGACCGCCATGCTGCTGCGCGCCGAGCAGTGCCTCCCTGGGGCGGTCCGCGAAGTGCAAAGCGCGCGCCTCGTCGTGGCCCGTGCTCAGATGCTGCGCGGAGAGACTGCCTCCGCGGGCCGCATCTGTCGGGATGTCGCCAGGCGGCTCGCGGACGCATCGGCCGGCACGGATACCGGTGAACTGCGAGCACGGGCACGGCTCGTCGCGGTCCAGGTGATGACCGCGGAAAGGAGCCCGGTCCAGGCGGTGGCCGACACTTGGCTGGAGCTGGCCGAGGAACTCGCGTCCTGGCCCGGGCCAGGACCATCCCGCCAGACCGTGGAATTCTGCCGAGAAGTAGGAGTCGAAGTGAAGGAACTTGTTCTGGACGCGAGGCAAGGTGAAGTGTCCCCGGCGCTGCCCGAGGCAATCCGCAAGCTGCTGGATAGCCTGCCAGGGCCAGCTTGAGGAACTCCGCGGAAACCGGGGCCCTGCCTCTGCCTGGGCCCGGCCCCTCACTCCTCCGTCAGCCTGCCCTGGGCCAGCAGCCCCGACAACATGGCTGAGAGCGCATCACCGTGCCTGCCCAGGTCGGCCACCGCCTCCCGGAACCGGACGAGTCGGCGGTGGACCTCCCCGATCCGCCGCTGCTGCGTCGCCGGCGCGCGCAGGACGCGGAGTCGGCGCACGTCGACGCGAGAGGAAGAGGAGGCACGCGTCCCTGCCCGCTGGTCGTTGCCTGGCGCGCTCAGACACGCAGCGAGAAAGAACGGGTCGAGCAGCGCAGGGTCGGTCCGCAGCCGGACGGTGTGGGCACCGAGCAGTCGCGGTCCGGCCGTCTCGACCCAGACGTCGAATCCGCCGGCCGCGGTCACGACCACGACATCGCCGAAGGACGTCAGAACCCCCTGTCCCTCAGCCTCCAACTCGGCGGCCTGCGCCGCGGCAATCCATGGCTCCTCACCCCGTACGGCCCATGGGGTGATGACGGGCAGAGCATCCTCGGCCTGCTCTCCCTGCTGGATCAGATCGTCAGCGAGAACCTTGCCGGGCATCACCTCGAGAGCACCGGAACGCTCCATATCACCCACGAAGATGTAGCCGAAGTCGTCCGGCGCTGCGGCACTCGCCTCGTGTTCGCGTACTGCCTTGGCCGCATCGTCCATATCCATCAGGGCCCTGTCCCAGCCGGTCCAGGCGCGGCGCAGTTCCACCGGCCCCACGGACCGCTCGGTGACGGTACGGCGAGAGGGCGTCAGGTCGGTCCCGTCACTGAGCAGTTCCGCGGTCGGCACCCTTGTGACGCCAAGTAGGTCACTGCCGCGCAGGGCCGCCACGGTGCGCTCACGCAGAGCGTCCCAGTCGACGGCCATGCCGCGACCGGTGATCGCGGTCGTCCGGCAGTCCGCAGCGTCGACGAAGGTCACCTCATCCGCGGAGTGTTCACGGGGCGTCGCCAGCAGCCACAGATGCAATCCCACCCCATGCGGCGGCGCGCTCCCGAGCGGCAGCGCGACTACGGCTCGCACGGCTCCGGTGCGTACCAACCCCGCCCGAATTCGCCGTCCGGCCCGGCGCGAAGCGACACCCGGTGGTAGGACCAGCACTGCTACTCCCCCAGGATCCAGCACGGACAGACAGTGCTGCACCCACGCCAGCTCAGGCTCGGTCCGTGGTGGCGTGCCATACGTCCAGCGAGGATCGGTCGCCAGTTCGTCGTGTCCCCAGGCACGCTCGTTGGACGGTGGATAGCTCAGAACCACGTCTGCGCGGGAGGCGTGCCGCAGGGGGGCATCAAGCAGTGTGTCCCCAGACTGCACGTGTCGCTCGCAGCCCGGGAACTCCAGAGCCAGTCTGGCTCGGGTCAGGCGAGCCACAGCAGCATCGTTGTCGACACCGGCCAGCGCAGCCGGAGGTACCTGCCCCGACCAACGCCGACCGGACGCAGCCAGTAGCGAACCCATTCCGCACGCAGGGTCCAGCACCCGACGCACCGGCGCACTGTCGTCACGGAGTTCGGCCGCCAGAGCCACCATGGTGTCGGCCAGTTGGCGGGGAGTGACGATCAACTGACGTACGTGGACGGCGTGCCAACGATCCAGCAGCACGGCGAAGGCTTCCTTCGACGACTGACGAAGGGCCAGCCGCACGACCTCGTCCGCCAGCTTCCGGTCGGCAGCGCTGGGTTCCGGGGCTCCGCGCGGCGGGTTCATCGCCGGGATCGCCAGGCGCTCCCCCGCCGAGGCCAGTAGATGAGCCATCCCGCCCCGGTCACCGAGGTCCTCGATCCGCGGCCAGAGACGGTCCCAGCCACTGGAGGACTCGTCGATCTTGCCGTGTCGTAGAAGCCAGGATTCCGCATCCGCCAGGGAGAACATGGGGCTGGCGTCAGTGCCGCCGACCGGCTTGGGGAAGTCGCTGTGCCGCCGCCTCCAGTTACTCACGGCGGCACGACCGACTCCGGCAAGCCGCGCGATCCCTGCAAGGCTGAGCGTGACCGGTTCATCTTGCTGCTCCATGGTCTCTCGTTTCAGGGATGGTCTAGCTGGATATGGCAGGCAACGATGCGCCCGAGGCGCGGTGCAGCCAGCGAGCGAAGCCTACGCGTTGACTCTGTCAATGTACTCAGGCTCAGGGTGCACGAGAGCCGTGCCCAGCAGCGAGCCGCATGCACCGCTGTCATTCCCGATGCCATGCCCGCTCCGAAGCATCTGCCACAGCGGAAGGGCAGATGTCTGGATTCGGTGGACTTTGCGCCTGGACAGCTCAGTGCGTGGATCCCCGGCTACTCCGCCATCAAGCTGCTCGTGGCCTGGCACTCCGGGGGCTCACAGAATCCTCGTGCGGTTCGTTCCGGCCGTGCGCGCGCTGACCGCGCAGAAGGCGACACCAGGTTCCCGGCTTCGGCTGGATCAACGGGGCCCGGCAGCAGCACCCGCTGGCTATCCTATAGCCGAGGCCACCGGGGACAGCCCCGTGGACAGCTTCGCCTCTGTCATCGCAACAGCCTTCGAGAACATCATCGCGGTCCCCTTAGCCGCCCGTTCAAGTATCGCCACGCACTCCACATGATGTGTCATCGGGAACACGTCGACTTCGAGGGGCAACCTGATACGCGACCGGCGTCAGGCCCACACCTTGTACTCATCAGCGAAGTAGGGCCACGGCTGCCGGCCGGCTCTGCCCTTCCGAAGCAGCTGGTCCATGCCGCGCGCCCAGGCTTGCAGATCGCTAAGCTCCAGCATGAGCTGCTCGAGTCCTGCTCTAGCCATCGTGAGCTGATGGCCGTGCCCTCGAATGACCATGACAGGCTGGGCTGTTTGCATCTCAGCTCCGCTCGGCAGTGCCCACTCAGCGTCCAACCCATGCTTGCCAAGCTCGTCAACAAGGTCGTCGGACGACAGTGTCACGGTGAAGACGAGAAGATCCCCGATGATGCCGGCACACTGCGCCGGCTGGAGCGGATAGATACCCCACGGCACGGCCATGGTGTTGCGCGCCGCGCTGTCTCCGCTGCTGAAGCAGTGCGCTGTCCCGTCAGTCGCATACGACGCAGCAGTGCCGCGTATGCGGCGTGGAACTGTCGGGCCGCTTCCTCCGCATCCCACCTGTTCCCAGCTGCCGCGATGTCGAGCGCCAGGAGCCCACGCTGCCCCGGCACGCGCATCGTCTTCAGCCCTTCCTGGTGGGCGCGGCCCAAGGCGTCACTCAGCACGGACATATGGGTGGCGTAGGGCACGCCGGTCTCGACGAGAACGGCCTTGTCCGGACCGGGGAGCGGCCCGCCAGTGTGCAGTGCCTCCGCCGCCAACCGGGTCCGTGTCAGTTGGGTGCTCTCCCGCCGCCTCGGATTCGTCTTCAGCTCGTAAAGGAGGATGTCCTGCTCGTCGTCGCCCCGATCAGGGAACACGGTCACGTCGCCGATACGCGGACAGTCGGTGATGTCATGCAGCAGTGCGAAGCACCTGTTCTCCATCCACTGCTGCTCCGCGAACTGGATCTCATGGACCGTGCCCTCCTTACTGAGGGTCATCGGCCCCGGTGGTTCGTGGAACTCGGCGGCAAAGTGGACCGAGGGCGGGCATGCGTGGATGGAGCGAGCCACCTCCGTCGTCCCACGGCCAGCCGGGCACGAACTTCTTGATTCAGCCAAGGTTGAATCGGAGCCTCAGCTGAGTGCTGACCAGTTCGTAGCCCGCGAGGTCGGGGGCGCCGAATGGGTTGGGCAGGACGGTGATGTTGCGGCGGTCGCGATCGAGGACGTGAGAGACGTACACGATGAAGTACGTCTCGTCCGGCTTCAGGCGAGAAGCGCGTCGAACTTCGGATTCGCCGAGGATGATCTCGCCGCTGTCGCCGGTGGATGCCTTGACCTCGTAGAGGTAGGTCGTGTCGCCGTCGTGGATGAGGAAGTCGTAGCCGAGCCGGTCGTCCCCCGGCTGCGCGCCGGCGAGCCCGTGGACTCGCAGGCCGGACTTCCATGAGTCCTGTGGTTCGACCCCGAACTGCTCTTGCAGCCACGCGGCCACCGCCGCCTCCCCCGCAAGGCCCACGGCCAATGTCCGGTCTTGGTCGCTCGCGGGGACCTGGTACGAACCGCTGTACGACCTTGCACCGGACGACGAGAAGGTGCGTGGCTGCGGAATGCGGGGCGCGAGCGCCGTGGCGGACGTGGCCGAGGTGGCCCGCTGCTTAGGCGTGAGGTCTGCGGCTACCTCGCGGGCGAGCGCCGCCAGGTCGTCGGGCCGGGCCGACACGGGCCTGCCGTTCAGCATTACATGGGGGCCGGGTGCGGACCCTCCGTGTCCGCACCCGCCCGTGGCTCCGCCGGTGCTCCCCGCGGGCTCCGGGGGACGTGTCGCGGCCAGTCCGAGGTCTGCGCGCCGGTCTGATGGAGGCATGTCTTGGGGCCAGTGGCCGCGGGCCCTAAGCGAGGCGATCAATGCCTTCACGGACAGGACTTCGAAGTCCAGCAGGCCGTCGTCGTCCAGTTCCCGCAGGACGTCCTGGGCGGAGGGCAGCACCGTGGGGCGGCTTGCGGGATGGAGGCACTCCCATCCCTCGATCAGTTGCCGCAGCCGTGGTACCTGCTTGTGCACCGCTGTGCTGGATGCCTCGCGTACCTCGGCCAGCGGCCTCAGCGGGCGTGACGTCGACGAGGGTACTGGAAGCTGTTTCAACAGCCAGGCGTCCGCGTGGGCTTGGAGGAGTTCGTCGGAGAGATGCCACAGCGTCGTGTGCCAGGCCGGGTCCGGCGCGAATAGGGAGAGGTCGCGCAGCTTCACGTACCCGGCCAGGGACCATCCAGACCGGTGGACGTCCCTATAGGCGTCCCTGATCCGCTCGGCGAGCGCGGGACGGTTCCGCTGAAGCCATGCCGCGAAATGCCGTTCATGCCGGTCCCTGTTGTCGATCTCCGGGAGGCCCAGGGCGCGCCATGCGCGGTTGGCGTCGGCCAGGGGCACGGATATGGCGCTCAGTTGCCGTTCCCGATCGTCGTCCTTCAGCAACCGCATGAGCTGTTCCGCGTTCGGTGCGCCGATCCGGTCGGTGAGCCAGGTAAGGAGGGCGGCGCGGTCGGAGAAGTCGTCGGCGTGTTGCCGCAGTTGTTCCGCGAGGTCGAGATCGAGGCAGGCGAGGAGGGGGACAAGCCGCGCGCTACCGGAACGCTGTGACGCCCGCTCGGCGAGGACGGCGTGCAGTTGGTGCGGCCGCAGGTCCAGGACGTCCGTGAGATCCTCCTCCGGGACGTGGTCAGTCTTCAGGCCGCGTTCCTCCAGTTTGGTTAGCGCCTTCCACAGCGGGTCTGCGAGGTAGGGTGCGCCGATGAGGGCAGCCACGGCTGGGGCGGCGGTGCGGAGCACTCGCCAGCCGGTACGCGGCTCGCGGTGCACGACGACCACACGGGGCCAGTCTGGGTGCGGGTGCAGCAGGGCTCGGTCCGCTCCGTGCTCGGTGAGGCGGTGGCCGGCGATCCAGAGGACGGCCTCGCCAGCCACGGTCACGTCGCAGCGATGCAGTAGCCCGGCCACGTCGGCCGCGGCCACGGGCTCCGGACGGGACGCTCGTTCCTCGTCGAACTCCACCAGGGCCGCGACCAGGGTGAGCAGCCAGGATCCCGCGTACTCCGTCAACGGCACGTGCGGTGCGTCACGGACGGGCAATCCGTCGGCGTGGATGTCATGCGCGGCCTCGCCGCACCGCTGGACGTCGAACGTTGTCCTCCGTTGGAGGAAGGCGTGGACCCGGCCGCCCAGTGCCCTGTCCCGTACCGGGATCACGGGCACGGGGACCCGGTCCAGAAGGGCTCGGTTCTGGGCCCCGTCAGGATCCGGGACGAAGACCGTCTCGTCCGTCTCCGCCGGGTCCAGCGAGGCGAGGGCGCCAGCGCGGGTCACCAGCAGCCGGCGCGGCGCCGCGGGCTGCCCGCCGTTGGCGGTGCGCGTCCCGCCCTCCGCCGGCAGCAGCTGCGCCCACGCCTTTTCGTACTCCCGTCCGATCTCGTGCGCGAGTCTTCCTTCCCTGAGGTGGACGTTGGCCTGCACCAGGTCCGGCAGGTGGCGGAGCCGGTCGAGCGCGGTGCCGGCATCGTCCCAGGAGCGGATGCCGAGCAGGCCGAGCCGTGCCACGAGCTTGGCGGACCGCCTGCTGCGCAAGGAAGCCGGCACCACGCCGAGGAACTGGGGCGGGGGCTGCGTGCCGTGCCACCACCAGGCCGTGCCGGCGGTGGCGAACACGGTCCCCTCCGAGGTGGCGCTCGGGGCGGCCGTCTGCGGGATCCACGGTGCGTGGTTGAGGAAGGCGGACAGCGGAGTGGGCCAGGGGGTCCCGGTGGGATCGCTGTGGCGTACGAATTGCATCTCCAGTGCGGAGTCGGCCCAGGCGAACGCGAGGCCGTTGACGATGAGCTCCGCGTAGAGTCTGCGGTCCTCCTCGGAGAAGGCGGCGTAGTCGTCCTGACCAGGCAGCATGGCCGCGGCACGGGAGCGTGAGTGGTACTCCACGCTGATGTAGCCGACCGTACGCCGGTTCCGCCAGCGCTCGGCGCTCGTCCGCCACTGCGGCAGCAGATCCGGCCGGTCCGGGGCCCAGAAACGGGAGGGCCGGTTGAGGGCGTCTCCCCTGACACTGGTGCGGAAGGTCTCGTACCGGGGACGGAGGCCATGAGCGACGTGGTGCCGTTCGAGGAAGCGCCGCATGGCCTCCACGGGGATCGCGTCGCCGCACAGCTCGTCGGGGCGGACGAGGAGCCGTCCTTCCGTCTGGGTGAGCACGGGAGACAGTTCCCGGACGCGCTCCAGGAATCGGGTCAGGGTGTCGTCGACGGAGGAGTGCTCGGCGGGCCATCCCGGCCCGAACATGGCACGGCTCGCGTCGATCCAGCCGGCCCGGGTCAGTACGTGGAGATTCCCCAGGAAGGGAGCCCTGCGGCCCTCCGTCTCCAGGGCGTGGGAGACCGCGCAGGCGTAGCGGAGGCAGGCCAGCCGTACGCCGTTGTCCTCGCTGTCCGCGCTCAGTGCGGCTGCAACGACCGCGAGCACCCGGTCGGCGCCGTAGTCGTGGACGAGGTTCGCGGTCCTGAGCCACTTGCGGCCCTGGGCTCTGCGCTTGCGGCCCTTGCCGGACCAGGCGATGCCCTCGTGCACGAAGTGCAGGCGGTCGGACAGGCCGTCGGGCAGGGTCGGCAGGGAGCCGCCCTGCGGAGTGTCGCGGTCGAAGAAGACGCCGTCCGCGCCGGCCGGTGCCGTCGTCGATCTGGAAGTAATGACGATCCGCTTGCCGGTCAGGGCCGAGCCGTCGGGGAACGCCTGGGAGAGGTCGTAGTAGAAGTCCGCCCACCATCCGGGATCAAAGGTGTCACGTACGGCGACCCCGGCGAGCCCTTCCGCCCACGACGCGAGGCGCTCTGCGGAGGGTTCGAGGCGCGTGCCCGCGCTCCTGGCCAGGGACGCCAGCCGCCGCAACCGAAGGGGGTGCAGATGCGGATCGAGGAGATCCATGACCCCCGTGGCGGCGACGGCGTGCGGGGTGAAGATCGTGGAGCCGTCCTTCCCTTCCCACAGAAGGGCACGGTGCAGGGAGGTGCGAGCCCCGGGTGTCGTTCCGATCGCCGGGATGAACGGCACGTGGGCGATGCCATTGTCTAGCCGTTGGAAGGCAGACGTCAGCCGTGCCAGTGCCTTGGGCTGCCAGCACATCAGGTCGACGAGCGCGCCGGGCGGAATCGGTGCCCGCCTGTCCGCCGCTGCGAGCACCGCGCGGCCGCACACCTCAGCCACTGTGTCGAGCAGCAGGCCGTTCCATGGCACCGCCTCGTTGAACGAACGACGGTTCATCTCCGCGAAGAACGGTGCGTGGACATAGCCGCGGACGGGTGCCGGGATCTGCTCGCCCATCGGTAGGAAGGCGTAGAGCCGCCCGTCCCGTAGGGGATCGGCGACCGGTACGGCGACCCGTACCTCGGCCTTCTTCTCCCAGGCCATCCAGTCGCGTCGCATCCCGCTCTTCTCGATCGACGCGGCGAGCGCCTCCCGGGCGCGGTCCGGGTCGGCCTTCCCACAGACGACGATCAGACGCATCCGCCGACGCAAGGTGACCTGCTGCACCTTCAGGCCACGGGCGTGGTGCAGCACCTCCACCTGACGGTCATACGTCCTGCGCCGGGTCTCCCCCGCGGCCCGCCACTCCAGCCGGACACGTTCCAGCCGGTCGAGGAACAGCTCGAACGGGGCGTTGTCGTCCATGAGTTCCCGCACCTGCGCCCCGGCGGCCGAGCGCGCGTCGGCTGACTTCAGCGGCAGACGGATGACGGTGACAAAGCCCCGGCGCGCGAAGCCTTGGACGGTCTTCGGCGGCTCCTCCAGGAAGACTGGCACCTTCAGCGTGAGCAGGTTCTCCTTCAAGTAGTCGGCGAAACCATCGCGTTCGGGCGCCACCTCCCGGGCGAGCGCGTCGTAGTCGTCGAGCCGGGCGAACCGGAAGGTGAACCCGTCGAGGAGCCGGGACCCCTCCCTGGCCACGCTGTAGACCTCGGGCGCGTCGCACAGGTGCAGCACGCTCTTGAAACCGACTCCCTTGTGGCCGATCCCGGCGTCGGCACGCTTGCTGGAAAGGGCGATGCTGCACAGGTCCTTGAAGTTCTTGCCGCCGAACGGCTTGCCGCGATTGGCCACATAAAGGGTGCCATGCTCACCCTCGTCCTCGTCCAACCGGATCTCGATGCGTCCGTCGGTGGCTCTGGCCGGGTGCGCGTCGTGCGCGTTCTGCAACAACTCGATGAGCACCCGGCCCTCGTACTCGGGCGCGATGATCGTCTCGGCCACGGCCTTAGCCTCGCGGGCCGCGTCACGGCCGTCGTCCCAGTCCCGCAGACAGCCGCGCACCTCGACCAACGCCTTCTCGTGCACACGCCTGCGCACAGCGGCCGACCGGCGCTGCCGCGCACGCTCCGCCGACGGTCGCCAGCCCCCCGCTGCCATACCGCTGCTCCCCACCCCGTCCGCCTCCCGCCCCACTCTGCCGGTGATCCTACTGAGCGCGAAGGAGCCTTGAAGGGCGTTTGACACCGGCGGCCCTGTGGCTCCGTAGCATGCCCGTTTGATCAAAGCGCTCGTACGCTGCAAGCCGGGTAGCGGGCAAGCGGATCCCGAAGCGGGCCCATTGCGTAGGGCCTTCCGGACTGATCCCGAGAAGGGACCGCCGACGGATAGGCGGGAGCTCCCGGGACTGACTCTGCTGCGTGTGCGCTGGCGTCAGTGTGTCGTGCTTTGGATGCCGAGGACGTCGTAGAGGTGCTCGCCGTGGGCCCATCGTTTCAATTCCGGGCGGCTCATGAGGATGAGCTGGTGATGCTGGGCGAAGTCGATCGCCGGCTGCGTGAAGCCGTTGAGCGCGATCATGATCGGGAGGTCGGCTCCGTGGTGCGGGCGGGCTGTCCCGTTGAACTTCTGCACGTGGCCTGACCCGACTGGGCTCTGATACTGCTTGCACTGCACGATCAGGAGGCGGTCTTCGTCATCGCGGGCAGTGATGTCCACGCCGAGGTCACCGGCGCCCCCGACCCGCTTCGGACGCCGGAATCCGTCACGGGCCAGGAGATCAGTGCACGCCTGCTCGAAACCCGTCGCGCTCATCGACGAAAGCTGCTTCATCTTGAAGGTCAGCGCGTCCGCTTCGATCGCATCGCCAGAGGGAGCGGCGAACGTCTCGTCCGCGTTGGCGTAGGTGTTGGCGCCGAACAGGAATGACAGGATTCTGCCGAGCAGGAGCAGCATGGGCAGTCCCCCGACCACGAAGAGCCCGGTCCACCACGGGTGATCGGCTATCAGCCCCCACAAATCTACGGTGATCCACCGGCCGACATCCTCGGTGAGCCACTCCCAGAGCATCTTGCCGACGGCCAGCGCGATGACCGCATACAGCAGGAACTTCAGCAGCGGGTCGAGCGACCCGTCCTCATCGAACACCACACCTCCAGACGTCTTGGGCAGCGATCACGATCTTTGCCAGTCATGCCGCACGCCTGAATCGGCTCGGGCGGGAGCGCGCGGACAATCCGAGGAGCTCGTGCAGAGCAGCACCGTCCTCGGCCCAGCGCCGAAGCTTTTCCCGGTCGATCCAGTGGACGCCGTGCCGGTCGCCCCACGCCATGGCATCGCGGGTGAAGGCTCCGTTGGTGACGACGACAGCGTGATCGGCTTTATGGACCGGCCCGGCCGTCCCCTTCACCGCGTACATCACAGCTGAGCCCACCTTCCCGCCGACGCGGGTGTGCTTGGCCTGCACCACGATCCGGCCGCGCTGCGGATGGTCACCGATGACGTCGGCGGCCTGGTCGCCGCCGCCACCCACTCTGCGGGCCGGCCAGCCGTCGCGGACCAGCAGATCCCGCAGGGCGTACTCGAAGCGACGGTCGTCCATGGTGTCGAACTCCACGAGCGTGATCCGCAGAGTGGCCAGCCGCTCCTTCTCCCGACGCCGCATCGTGGTCGCCTGCCTGATCCGCCACGCCGCGACGGCTCCCGTGAGCAGAGCGAGAGCCAGCAGGGCAGGCCAGGCCGCCTTCAGTGTGCCGACCGCGGTGGCCGCCGTCCGCGCCACCAGGACGAGCACAGCCAGGGCGACTACAGCCGCTGCGACCAGTTCCGCGGCACCGCGAGGGCGCCGCAGACGTATCCGTCCCATCAGCGGTCGGCCGTCGCGCTGGCCGCCGGCTTCGGATCCGTCGGCGGTGTCGTGGCGGTGGACTCACTGAACCCGAACACCTGCCCCCACACCCACACGCCGGCCAGTAAGCCGGCAATCATCCAACCGCTCATGCGCTTGGCGCTCCTGGGCTTCGGATTGCGACGGATGTGACCGCGTACCCGGTGGAACCCGTCCGGCACCTTCGACATGTTTCCCCCTCCCGTCGGTGGGCCGCGGAGCGCGGCTCATCCCAACAAAAGGGTGTAGCAGTGGGCACTGACAGCAGCTGATGGGTCATCACGGCGCTACGCCCCGGTCGAGTCGCCATCAGGCCAGGAGGGCCCACACCGTCAGGCCAATTCACGGGGCAGCGAGCCTGAGGCAGCTCAGCTGGGCGAATGCCCTTCTCAGCTCCCAAGCGCTTCACCATGGCCCTTTCCGCCAGCCCTCACGCGGCGCGTGACCGTCCGTCTCTCACCTGCGGAAACAGCCCCGGTCACGCCAAGCGGAGCTCTGCCGACGAATGGCGAAAAGCAGCGGAAGCGCACTCACAGCCATAGTGCGCCGGCGCCGCCCCTTCAGGCCGTGGTTCTGCGACCATGACCCGGGGGCGTCACAGGGTCGGGAGGCACTGGTAGGCACTGGTAGGCACTGATCAACCCGCCGCCGCGACGCCTCGGCCAACCGAGCCCCCACGGGACGAATTCTCAACGCGGTGTCGTCGCGGTCCTGCGAGGACAGCGCCACGGTTGTAGGGCCGGGCCGAAGAAACCGCCGCTGGCCTCCGCCAGCGCCGGATCCAGCCTTGGTGCAGCCCGGTCAGGACAGTCTTCTGCGGCCCGTCGTCGCCTCTCGAAGCAGTGCCGAGGCCGTCATCGTCGTACAAGCGCAACATGCGAGCAGCGCACATCACCACGAACCTTCGAACCAAGATCCGGGCCATACCCGGACCAGCCGTCCGCAGCTTGTGGCGATCGAAGCTGTTTTCGCTGGTCAAACTGCATCTGAGCCGTGTACCACCAGCAGACGAAGAACCTACTGGCACTCTTTGCGCTTGTCACACACGCTTGGGGCGGCTGGAAAATCGTCGATCCACGAAAGACCACCGAGGTCAAGCCGACTGCGGGCGCGCGTCACTGCAACGTAGGCGAGGCGTGCGTCCGTTTCATTCACGGCCTCCGGGATTGGGCGCCCACAGTCATCTTGTCGGTCGCTGTCCGGAGGCGGGGGGAAGTCATCGGCGATCTTTACTGAGGGCCATTCCCTGCCTTTGGCCTTATGGGCCGTGGACACCGTGACATCGGCCTTGCTCTCGTCGGTCAGTGCGTGAACCGCGGCGATGATGGCCTCGGGCCCGTGTTGGTCGACAAGTTCTACGAAGGGCTGCAGATCACGGCCAGCGGGATCGTGATCCGCATACTCCTGCAACTCGCCCCAGGATGCGAAGAGAACGAGTTCTGGGTGCGCAGTGCGACGGCCCGCTTTGAGGTCCTGCGCAGCCATCGCAAGCGCGACGAGTGTTTGCCCTCCCCGCGTCAGCGCGACGCGGTGGCCGGCGGCCAGCAGTTTCATGACCTCGGTCATGGCCCCGATGTTGGTGCGGCACAGCACCGCGTCCGGGGAAGTGACGAGGCCAACCTTCGTCGGAATCGTTTCGGTTCCTGTCAGCCGAATGGGCGCGTCGGTGAAGGCGAGCCAGCGGTTGGCTTGTTCAGCAAGGAGGGGTCCGAATCGGAAGGAACGGGTCAGGGTGAGGTGGTTGGCATCGAAGCCAGTCATGACGTCCCGGGCTCCGCGCCAGCCGTAGATCGCCTGGGCAGAGTCGCCGACCATGACCAGCTGCGTATGGGCGCGTTGAGCGGCGAAGACCTGTTCCAGGACCGGGTTGGTGTCCTGTGCTTCGTCGAGAAAGAGGAAGTCGGCGTCGATCCTTGGTTCGGTCAGGGCCCACATCTTCAGGTAGTGGTCATGCTCGAAACGGACCACACCCTGCTCGGGGTTCTGCAGGTCTCCCCATGCCTTGACGGCAAATGGCAGTACGACCTCGGCGAGCTGAGCATGCTCGTCCGGCCCACTCAGGCCGCGCAATGTGGGTACGTGATGCGAAGCCAGCGTGCGGTCAGCCGAATGGCAGAAACGGGTCACCGTGCGCAGGAGACTGTGTGACAACGCTCTGTGACTGATTTCGTGATCTCCGATTCGGACCGAAGAGGTGACACCGAGTGCCTGGCCGACTTTCCACGCGGGCTGACGAGGGCTGTTGAGTCTGTGAGCAAAGCGGTGGCCGAGGGCTGCGTAGGCAGTGGCATGGGCGGTTCTACACGTCACGGATCGCGTGAAGCGCGCGGAGGCGTCGCGTGCAACGTCCTTGTTGAAGGCGAGGTAGCGCCCCCGGCGATTGGTACTCGCGGCGAGCAGGCTCAGCGTGCTGGTCTTTCCTGTGCCCGCGCCGGCCTGCAGCACGAGGTGATGGCCATCTCTGAATGATTCGACGGCGTGGGCCTGTTCATCTGTGGGCGTGTGCAACAAGGGCTCCACGGAGGAGAAGGGCTATGGGTTCGGATGCGTGTGGCTCCGCGGAGCACGACGGGGAACGTACGAGGCAGGTGCGGCCGGGCTACGACGGCGAAGCAGGATGTGGGCCGTACAGGCCAATACCTCCTCGGATGGGTGCAGAGCGAGGATGCCTTCGAGTTGCGCCGTCAGTTGTCGGGAGTGTTCCCTCTCCTGCCGTTCCATGGCTTCGGTCACACTCTGGCCGACGAAGTCTTCAGGCCGCAGTCCTCTGGCGGTTGCGGCCTGGCGGATCACTTTTCGCGCGGCGCGGCTGAGCTCGAGGTTGAGAAGGACCTGCCCGTGCTGGTCGGAGTGGTGAGTGGTCAGGACGTCGAGGGGCAGAAGTTGGTGCAACTGCCGGCGTAGAGACCGCAGCGCGCGGCCAGGCGTCTTGCCCGGATGGACGGCCATCAACCGGGTGCGGTCGCCATTCGCTGCAAGAGGCACCGTGTGACGCGCTCGGCGGAGCTCGGCACTGGTAGCTCGCCTGGTCAGCAGGATTTCAATGGCGTGGTGCGATGTCACGACCCAGCCGTTCCATGCTCGTGTTGCGTTGGGTGTGGACGACGGACGTGGTTCGGCAGACGGTTGTGGATGTGGGCTCGGTGGAGCAAGGGGTCGAAGGGCTCCCAGTCGGCCAGCTTGAGGTCCGCTGCTGACGGCGTTGCGGCGTGAATGGAGCAGCGCTGCATGCGCCAGCGCAGCTGCTCGGCGTACGGCAGGGCGGTGAGGTCGTACACAGCCATGACCTCACAAGGCAGAGCGAGTTGCCCCCGTGTGGCCGTGGCGGGTACCAGCCTCCAGACGCCCAGGGGGGCGTCCGCGCTGAGGAGGCTCTGCGAGCAGCGGTCGCGGTGCCGCGTCTGCGCCACGCACTGGATTTCGTCCACGGGGTGCGCAGCGAGGTAGCGGACGTACAGGAGCTGCACGATGGGTCTGGCGGGTCGGCAGACGTCCGGTTGTGCCGTTGTCCGGCTCGGAGGGGTGTTTGGGGTGAACACGCCGGTGTCGATCAGACGGCGCGTGTTCAAAGCCAGGACCCGACGTAGGCCGTCCAGTGCGGAGGCTCCGGGCGTAGCGCCCCGAGCAGGGCAGACCAGGGCGTGCGCCAGGCGGCACCAGGCTCTGCCGTCGTCGGCCGGATGAGCGACGCCGGAGCTGACGTGCCAGCGGTGAGCTTGGGGCACCTTGGCCGTGGGTACTTCCCGGGGGTGCAGGCGGACGGGCCGGGCGAAGTTTCGGTCGTACCACTCGACCGGGTTGCTGCACTCTCGGCAGCGATCAGGCTGAGCGCAGCGCAGGAGCCGGCTGGGGCTGTCGTGTTCGATACGCAGTGAGCGTCGGGGGAAGGCGACGGCGGGGCTGCCGTCCCAGTGCCGCCGCGTGGATGAAGAACGCATGCGCGTGAAGGTGCCAGGCAACACGCCGCCCCGGGAGCACCAATGCCGGAAGGTCCATCGAACAGCCCTGTTTAATGAAACAGGTACTCGACACGTCGATCAGGGGTTCGAGTCGCGTCGCCGGTCCGGGTGATCGACTTGAGCCCTCCCAGTCAACGGCCAGCGCCGGTCGAACCCGGGGGCTCGTGCCCCTCACACACGGTTCCGAAGAGCTCCTCGAGTGGAGTGTTCAACGCATGGGCGAGGGCGTGCCAGGTCTTGAGTGTGCCGATGGTTCGCCCCTGCTCAATCTCGATGAGGGTCCTTCTGGCCAGGCCGCTTCGAGCAGCGAGCTCGTCATAGCTCCAGCCCCGCGCCGCCCGCAGCCGCGCGAGCTCCAGACGCAGCGCCTCGAAATCCGGGTCGGGCGGGAAGATCGTCACCCGACAATCCGACGGTGCAGACCACTGCCCTGTCAGTGCAGACCTCTGCCCTATTTCTGCAGGTGACGACATCAGGCGGAGGGCAGACATCTGCACTACCGTGTGCGGGCCACCTCACCCTGTGCGGGTACGGCGCAGACAGGACGGGAGGAACACGCCCCCCATGAGGCTTTGCACGACACGCCCCGGCGTCCGGCGCGCCTGGACCGTGGAACTGCGCCCGCAGCCCGGCGGACCGATCCTCGTGTGCCAGCAGTGCTCCCACAGCAGGCGACCGCTCAGCGGCACATCCGCTCGGTCGGAGCTCCTGGCCCACTTGGCACAACACGCCCGCCGCGATCCCCTCCCCGTGCACCTTCGCACTTGTCAGTGCCACGAGCGCGGCTGCAGCTGGCACCCGCGCCATCGAGGCTGCGGTGGGCCCATTCGGCTCGTGCTCGCACGCGAGCGAGGCGGTCGGCTATGGCGCCTCGCGGACGCGTGCACGGCCTGCGCCGCCGCCACCTCACAAGCAGCAGTCGTTCCTGACACATTCATCAACGCTGCGACGACGCCGTCAGAGCATGCGGACATCCGTCGCAGGCACCGAATTCCCAGAGGCCCGGACAGACAGACCCGAGTACGGGAGATGCTCAACTACCTCGCCTCCGCACTGCCGGCCGAGACCGGACCTGCCGCCCGGCTGATCGCCCTGCAGTGTGCCTTGCGCATGAACGACTCAGCTCAAGTCCGCTTGCCTCTCGGGGTACTGCGCAGCCTCCGCCTGCAACCTGCCACGGCTTCCTGGCAGGAGCTCCACCAGGCACGATGGCTATGCGCCACCCTGCCCACGTCGCGGTCCAACGCAGGTGCTGTGGTCATCCAACTCCTCGACGTCGGGCTCTTCGCCCA
This sequence comes from Streptomyces sp. NPDC055506, assembly GCF_053643595.1. Lineage (NCBI taxonomy): Bacteria > Bacillati > Actinomycetota > Actinomycetes > Kitasatosporales > Streptomycetaceae > Streptomyces > Streptomyces sp. NPDC055506. The sequence continues at coordinate 132,346 of NZ_JBSHKH010000007.1, forward strand.
ATGCCCGGCCCGCCCTGACCGGCTCGCTGCCGCAGACTGGGCGCTGCGAGCCGCTTGCCGCCTCCGCACGGACTGCGCCCCGCTTCCCCAGCTCATTACGACGTGCCTCACGGCACATACCGCCCCAGACAGCATTTACGGAATCGCGGAGGTGGATCGTCTGGCCCACGAATGCGGGCTGGCTGCAACGGAGTTCACGGGTGCACTTGACCAATTGAGGGCCGCAGGACGCATCGACTCCTGGAGCGTGGACTCAGCGTCGGGAAATCTGCACTGGACATTGACAGAACACAGCGAGCGTGGACGCGGAGGCGGGGCTCGCCCGTGACCGACAGATGTGGACGGCCCGCCCGGCGCCGATGTCGCGAGCATCAGCGCCAGGACGCCGGGGGCGCCGCTCTCATTGAGGTCTTTCACCGCGGCCACTGATCGGGTGATGGCGTAGGCGTCCGCAACGGACAAGGCTCCCGTGCCGTTGAGGGAGGTGTTCGACGTCTCAACTCGCTGGCGCAGGAGCCTTGTTGGTTCTGCTCATCGTCACCCGCGAGGGTGACCACCGCTGCAAGCTCCCGCCGCACCAGCGTGCTCTGGTCGGTCTGGTGTACCTGCGCCAGCACATCACGCTCGCGCAGCTTGCGGCCGGCTTCGGTATCTCGACCGGCACCGCCCACGCCTACACGGCCGCGGTGATCGACCTGCTCGCCGCTCGCGCGCCCGGCCTGCTGCGCGCGCTGCGCGAAGCCAACCCCGACTACGTCCTGTTGGACGGCACCCTTGCCGAGTGTGACCGGGTTGGTGACAGCCGTGCCAACTACTCCCACAAGCACCGCAGGCACGGAGTGAACGTGCAGGTGGTGACCGATCCGGCGGGGCGGCTCCTGTGGATCTCGCCTGCACTGCCCGGCCGCGCTCACGACCTGACGGCCGCCCGCACCCACCGGATCATCCGGATCTGTGAGCGCCAAGGCGTCCCGATCCTCGCCGACGGGCCTACATGGGCGCCGGCCCGTGGGTGACGACACCCCTCAGACACCCGCCGGGCCGAGAGCTCACACCGACCCAGCAAACCGTCAACCGTGCGCTGTCCGCGGTACGGGCACCGGTCGAGCGCGGCGTGGCACGACTGAAGTCCTGGCGCATCTTCCAGATCGAGGTGCAGCCCGAACCGAATGACGTCAATCGCCGCAGCCGTCCTCACCCTGGAGCGTCGGCGCTGAAAGAGCTCATTCTCAGCGTCGACGCGGGAACCTGCTGGGGTTAACGTCGAATTCCCGCCGCCCGCTTCTGAAGCGTCCGCTGAGCGATTTTCCGAGCGCCTGAAGCGTTCAAGCGCCAGGCCGCGAATTGCAGGCTGACGTCGAACTGCTCCGCCACCTGTTCGTCCGTCCTACCCGACAGAGCCGCGCGGATCGCCGCGGCCATGGGAATGAGTAGCTCCCCAGAGAGTGCCGCGGCCTGCTTCTCCTTGAGTGCCATCTCGGGACCCAGGTCGCGGCACCCACCATCAGCGAAGAGGATCCCCTCGAACTCGTGCTCCAGAAGTAGGTGTGACATCTCATGCGCGACATTGGAGCGGCGCCTCTGGAGTGTGTGCGCGGAGTTCTCCACGATGAACCGCGCCGTCCCGACCAGCACCAGGGCGGCCGACCACGCCTCGGGGCGCCTCGCTGTGAAGTAGTCCAACGTGTCGGGCGAGCATCCGCTGTCGCCGAGGTCGCTCATCGCGTACACCGGTATGCCGTACTCACCAGTCAGGCACTGAAGGTCGAGCCGGGCGTGCGGTCCAGCACCAATCTCACCACGGACCTCAAGCGCGAGATCCTCAATAGCTTTCTTGGTCCACCGCTGACCCACGCGTCACCTCGAACGGTATTCCCGATCGGAGGCGAACCGGCGCACTGCCGCACCGATCACCTCTTCCAAGTACTTCACGTCCTCGGCACCCAGATCACTGCGAGACCTCAGTAGCGGTGCCAGCTGCGCCATCAACTCGGGCTCCTCAGCCCGGGCTTCCTGCCCCTCGTCCTCCGGGTCCACCATGAAGGTTTCGGCGGGCATGCCGAGCCACCGCACGAGAGCTACGAAGGCATCCACGTCTGGCCGGTTCCCATTAGCCATACGCGTCATGGTCGAGGGACTGACCCCCACCGCCGCAGCAAGCTGCCGCCACGAGAGTTCCCTCTTGGTCCTCGCGGCATCGAGGGCCGCATACAAGGCGGACACGTTCACGCGGGTCCGGGCCATCACCCTCCTCATCACTGTCGGGCGGCCAGTCTACTTTCAATCGGTGTTCGACATCCAGAACACATGGGTGCTACCGTGATTCAGTGTTCGACTTTCGAAACACTGAGGCGTTCTCGCTACATCGCGTCCGAGCCGCGGGCCGGCGCGCCGGAAGAAAGGATGCACGCCGATGACGAGCACCAACGAGGGAGCCGCGGAGGTGGCTCCGCCCAGGCCGCACGCCGTCACCGTGACGGTCAACGGCCAACCCGTCGTCCTCCCGGACCACGAGGCCACGGGCCTGGAAATCAAGCGGGCCTCCATTGCCCAGGGCCTCCCGATCGATGAGGGCTTTCAGCTCTCCGTCCGCCGGGGCAATGGCCGGTACGACGTCGTGGCTGATGACGAGTCCGTTCACGTTCACCCGCATCAGGAGTTCCTGGCCGTCCCTCCGGACGACAACTCGTGATCACCCTCGCTCCGGCGATCGCCGAAGCCGTCGAGGCCGTCCGTTCCCACTTCGCCGGTCACCCGGTTGTAGTTCATGCAGACGGCGCCGGCGGAGTGGTCGTGATCATCGAGAACGTACCTGTCGGCTCCGCATACGCGCCTTCGATGACATGGCTCGGATTCCATATCAGCGCCGCCTATCCGGATGCCGACATCTATCCCCACTACACCGGCGTCCTCGTGCGCGCCGACGGTCAGCCGCACGGACCGGCCGTCCAACAAGTCCGCTGGCAAGACCGTCCTGCCCTGCAGATCTCCCGCCGGTCCAACCGCCGCGACGCCGCCGTGGACAACGCGGCGCTCAAGGCCGAAAGGATCCGCCGGTGGCTCGCCGACCAGTGAACCCACCTGCTGACGGCTGGAGCCTCACCCTCCCGCCCCGGCTCTGGACCGACTTGTCCCAGCACCTCTTCAGAGACGACGAAGAACACGGGGCCGTCATCCTCGCGGGTCGTGCCGAGGGTCCGCGAGGCCCCCGTCTCCTGGCCCGCGAGCTCCTTGTCGCCCGTGACGATGAGGACTACGTCCCCGGCGAGAGGGGCCATCGCGCGCTGTCTTCGACGTTCGTCCGCGACGCGATCGTCCGCGCCCGGGATGAGCAGCTGTCCTACCTCGCCGTCCACTGCCACTTCGGCCTCGGGCAGGTCCAGTTCTCCCACGTCGACCTGGCCAGTCACGAACGCGGATACGCGACCCTGCGGCAGATCAGCGGACAGGCCGTCGGCGGCCTTGTCCTCACCCCTCACGCCGCCGCAGGCGACCTATGGCTTCCCGACGGCAGCAGGACCCCTCTGAGCGAAACCGTCATCCCCGCCGGGAACCTCATTCGGCTACGACCGACTCCTGCCGCAACGGCTGTCTCTGCCCCCGTGTGGGACCGGCAGGCACGGCTTCTGGGCGACCGCGGGCAAGAGACACTGGCCCGGCTACGCGTCGCCATCGTCGGCCTCGGCGGTGTCGGCAGCATTGCCGTCGAAGAACTTGCCCGGCTCGGCGTCGGGGAACTCGTCCTCATAGACAACGAAACCGTTGACGCGACCAACCTCCCGCGGCTGCTGGGAGCCGAGCGGAGCGATATCGACAAGCCGAAAACGGATCTCGCCGCCCGAAACGCAACCCGCGCGAATCCACAGATCCGCCTGACCACGGTCCCGCGACGAGTCGAGAGCCCCGAGGCACTACGTGAGCTGGTGGTATGCGACTGGATCTTCCTGGCCGCAGACAGTCATTCGGCGCGGCACTGGGTCAACGCCGTCGTCCACGAGTTCCTCATCCCCGCCACACAAGTCGGCGTGAAGATCCCCGTTTCCCCGGACGGTGGCATCGGGCAGATCCACACCGCCACACGCTTGATCACTCCCGGGGTCGGCTGCATGTGGTGCAACGGCCTCATCGACCCGACCGAACTCGCCATCGAGATGCACCCCGAGGCCGAACGCGAGCAAGCCCGGTACGTCCCCGGTGTACCGGCACCCAGCGTGATGCCCTTGAACACACTCGCCGTCGGCGAGGCCGTGACCCACTTCCTTCTCGCATCCGCAGGCTTGCACGAGAGCGACGACGACCTCGGATCCGTCATCCACCGCCCTCGAACCCGCGAACGGCATCTCCAAGATCCCCGCCAGAACGCCAGCTGCCGCTGGTGTACGTCCACGGGCAACCTCGGACGCGGCGCCAGCGGAGAACTCGCGGCCCGGAAGGCGGCACCCACTCACCCCTGAAGCGGGGCCACCTCGCGGCGGGGTCCGAGTCCACGGCGATTTCCGGTCCTCGTAGCAAAGTGCTCACTGCCATTTCACAATTCGGCGGCCATGGACATCCCGTTGGTTGGTGCCAACCATCCTCGGTATGTGACAACTAGCGTCGGTGGTCACAGCTGATCAGCGACGTACCCGCGGCATCCCCAGCCCGATCCACGAGATGATCTCCCGCTGGATCTCGTTGTTGCCGCCGCCGAAGGTGAAGATGACCGCCGAGCGGTAACCGCGTTCGAGTTCGCCGCGCAGGACCGCGCCCGCCGAGCCCTCCTTCAAGGCTCCCGGCGCCGCGACGATCTCCATGAGCCAGGCGTAGGCGTCGCGGCGGGCCTCGGAGCCGTAGACCTTGACGGCGGAGGCGTCCTGCGGGGTGAGGGTGCCTTCCTGGACGGAGTTGACCATCTGCCAGTTGAGCAGCTTGAGGGCGTCCAGCCGGGCGTGGGTGCGGGCCAGGAGGCGGCGTACCCAGGGCAGGTCCGCGACCCGGCGGCCGTCGGCGAGCTTGGTCTCCGTCGACCAGCGCTGCACGTCGTGCAGGGCGCGGATCGCCATGGTGCCGTGGGCGGCCAGGGTCACGCGCTCGTGGTTGAGCTGGTTGGTGATCAGCCGCCAGCCCTGGTTCTCGGCACCGACCCGGCGGGAGACGGGGACGCGGACGTTCTCGTAGTAGCTGGCCGTGGTGTCGTGCGAGGCGAGGGTGTTGATCAGGGTGCACGAGTAGCCGGGGTCGGTGGTCGGCACCAGCAGCATCGTGATGCCCTTGTGCGGCGGGGCGTCGGGGTCGGTGCGCACCGCCAGCCACACCCAGTCGGCGGTGTCGCCGTTGGTGGTCCAGATCTTCTGGCCGTCGACGACGTACTCGTCGCCCTCCCGCACCGCACGGGTCCGCAGGGACGCGAGGTCGGTGCCCGCGCCGGGCTCGCTGTAGCCGATGGCGAAGTCGATCTCGCCGGAGAGGATCCTCGGCAGGAAGTAGGCCTTCTGCTCGTCGGTGCCGTACCGCATGATCGTCGGACCGACGGTGTTCAGCGCCATCAGGGGCAGCGGGACGCCGGCCTGGGCGGCCTCGTCGAAGAAGATGAACTGCTCCATGGCGGTCAGGCCGCGCCCGCCGTACTCCTCGGGCCACCCCACGCCGAGCCAGCCGTCCGTGCCGAGCCGCCGGATCGTCTCGCGGTAGAACCGCTTCTGTGCGGCGGGCTCGCCGTGCCGGGCGCTGGCGTGGTCCGGGACCAGTTCGGCGAAGTAGGCGCGCAGTTCGGTGCGCAGCCGCTGCTGCTCGGGCGTGTATTCGAGGTGCACGGCGCCTCCAGGCTCCCAGGCCGGTCCTGTCGGCGCACACCGTAGAACGCGTTTCAGAAATTGGGAATGGCGATGTCAGTTCAGCGTGGCGAGGAAGTCCGTGCACGCCCGCGCGCACGCGCGGCACGCCGTCGCCGAGTCCTCCGCACCCGGCTGCCGGTCGAATGCGTGGGCCGCCTCCAGGCACACGGTCCGGCACCACTCCACCTGGGCGCGGATGGTGCCCTCGTCCACCTGGTTCTGCTCGGACAGCACACGGCAGGTCGCGTCGCAGACCTCCGCGCACATGATGCCCTTGCGTCGTACGAGTTCCTGGTTCTCGGTGCCGTCGGGATCCACAAGGCTCGCGCGCAGCGCGCACGCCCGTGCGCATTCTGTACACGCCTGCGCGCAGGCGAAGCGGTCCTCCAGGAACCGGAACAGCTCCTGCTGGGATGTCGTCGAAGTCACACCGCGCGGGTAGCCCCGGTCGATGCCCGTCAAACCCGGTGCTCCCGGGATGGGCAGGTTCATGGTGAGGACCAGGGGTACCCGCGTCGCCATGAATACCGCATGGATGGACATGGCCGCGGGCCGTGGCGCCCTCGGCATCGGGCTGGTCGTGGCGGGAGTGGTGGTCGTGGCCCTGCTGCTGGGGGCTTTCGTCCTCGGCGTTCGCATCAAGCGCAGGGAGCTGCCCACGCCACGCCCCGAGGAACAGCCGCGGCTGCCCGACGGCGGCCCGGTCCGCGAGGTGAGTGAGCGCAGGGAGCCCGAGGAGGTGCCGCGGAGCCAGGACCGCCTGACGCCGCACCGGCTGAAGGCCCACGGCAACGTGGGCAACCGCAGGAGCGCGTCGCAGGAGCGCCCGCGGTGGGACGAGGGCAGCAGCGGTTCGTTCGGCGGGGGCGGCCCGGGCGGCAGGTGATTCCGCGCGACATCGCCGCGTCCAGGCGGACAAAGCGCCATCCCCAGGCGTACATCGGAAGGGCCTGTGCCTGTGCACGGGCCCTTTTCCGTGCCCGGGTCCGGCACGAGTGAGGTGGATCACATGATCCGGGTGCAGCGTGAGGTGGGGTCCAGCGTCTTTTCAGAGGTGTAGGAGGCCACTGAGACGCGGGACGGTGAGGATGGAGCAGGTTCGGGGGGCGGACGGCTTCGACGAGTTCGTGGCCGCCCGTTGGTCGGCGCTGCTCCATGTCGCGCGGCTGCTCACGGGGGGCGACCGGCAACGGGCCGAGGACCTGGTGCAGGAGGCCCTGGTCAAGCTGTGGTTCGCCTGGCCGAAGGTCGCGGAGCAGGCCCCGGAGGCGTATGTCCGCACGGTGCTGGTGCGGATGGCGGCGCGCTCGGCGCGGCGGCGCTGGTGGGGCGAGCGCCCGGTGGATGAGCTGCCGGACCGGGCCGACCCGGGCGACGTGTCCTCCACCGTGGCGGAGCGCTCGCGACTGGAGGCCGCGCTGGCCCTGCTGTCGCCGAAACAGCGGGCTGCCGTCGTGCTGCGCTACTACGAGGACCTTCCCGAGGCCCAGGTCGCCCAGGCGCTGGGCTGCCCCGTGGGCACCGCACGGTCCCACGCGTCACGCGGAGTGGCACGCCTCCGCCAGATCCTGTCCGACGCCGTCAGGCCCGTGAGGTGAAGGGAGAAACGATGGACGACTTCGAGCGGGACCTGTCGCGGCTGATGCGCGACACGCAGCAGCACACTCCCTACGAGCCCGCGCAGCGGCAGCGGCTGCACCAGGGCATCCGGGCCCGCCGCCGGTCGCGAATGCTGTGGAAGGCGGGCGGCTCCGCCGTCGCGGTGGCCGGGCTCAGTGTCGGGCTCGCCCTGCTGCCCAGCATGCTCACCAAGGCCCAGCCCGCCGATCCCCGGCCGCGGCCCGCGACGAGCCCGACGCCCACGCACGACAACGGGCCCACGACCGACTCCCCTGATCCGAGCCCGACTCCGACCGGGTCGGCGTCGTCGATGCCCGCGACCATGCCCGGCAGCAGCACACCGACCGGGACCACGAGCACGCCGACCGGTCCCACGCCGACCGCCACGCCCTCCGCGACCGGGAGCACGACGGCATTCCCCTCGTCGCCCCCTCCCCCGACCCGTACGGCGGCGCCGCCCTCCGCCTTGGAGACGACTCAGGAGCCCTCCGCATCGGTCAGTACCGAGTAGCCGCCTGAGAGGCGGTTCCCGCCAGGGGCGTCGTCGCCCCGAACTCTCGTCACCGCACCACCGACACGGGCGCCTTCGGCATGCCCCGAACCGGCGCTCATGTATGCCGCGCGCCAGAAAGAGACCGGTAAGCAGCCATGAGAACCGAACGGCGGTCGGCGCTGATCGACCGCCCGACCTCAGAACTCGACGCGTTGCCGCGCCGGGCGCCCCTGCCCGCGCACCACCCGGACCCCGTCCTCGACGTGGTCGTCCCCGTGTACAACGAGGAGAACGATCTGGAGCCGTGCGTCCGGCGTCTGCACGCGCACCTCGCCGAGACGTTCCCCTACTCGTTCCGGATCACCATCGCCGACAACGCCAGCACGGACCGGACCCCGCGGATCGCCGCGCGGCTGGCCGCCGAGCTGCCGGGCACGGACTGGATCCGGCTGTCCGAGAAGGGGCGGGGCCGCGCGCTGCATGCCGCCTGGTCACGGTCCCGTGCCCCCGTGCTGGCCTATCTGGACGTGGATCTCTCCACCGACCTCGCGGCGCTGCTGCCGCTGGTCGCGCCGCTGATCTCGGGGCACTCGGACATCGCCATCGGCACCCGTCTGGCCCGTGGTTCGCGGGTAGTGCGCGGGCCGAAGCGGGAGCTCATCTCGCGTTGCTACAACGGGCTGTTGCGCTCCACGCTTGCCGTGGGCTTCTCCGACGCGCAGTGCGGGTTCAAGGCGGTGCGTCGGGACGTCGCCGAGCGGCTGCTGCCGCTGGTGGAGGACCGGGGGTGGTTCTTCGACACCGAGTTGCTGGTCATCGCCGAGCGCGCGGGGCTGCGGATCCACGAGGTGCCGGTGGACTGGGTGGACGACCCCGACAGCCGGGTGCGCATCGTCTCCACGGCGCTGGCCGATCTGCGGGGCATGGCGCGGCTGGGCCGGGCCCTGGCCTGCGGCAGGCTGCCGCTGAGCGTGCTGCGCCGCGGCGACTGCGACCTCGCCGGGGAGCTGCCGACGGGGCTCGCCCGGCAGGCGGTGCGCTTCGCCGCCGTCGGTGTCGCCAGCACCCTGTGCTATCTGCTGCTCTACCTCGGGCTCAGACCGGCGACAGGGGCGCAGGCCGCCAACGCGCTCGCCCTGCTCGCCAGTGCGGTCGCCAACACCGCGGCCAACCGCCGGCTCACCTTCGGGGTGCGGGGGCGCGGCGACGCGCTGCGCCACCATTTCAAGGGCCTGGCGGCGTTCCTGGTGGGACTGGCTCTGACCAGCGGTTCCCTGGCCGCACTGCACCACGCCGCGCCAGGGGCCGGCCGCGACGTCGAACTCGCGACGCTCGTCGCCGCCAACCTGGCCGCGACGCTGCTGCGTTTCCTCCTCTTCCGGGCCTGGGTGTTCCCGGGCCGCGACAACGACCGCCGTACGACAGGATCCTCATGAGCACCGTCGAGCTGAGCCGACCGCTGTCGGGCCACGAGCCTCCTGAAGTCCCTCGCAGATCCCGGGAGTTCCGCCATCGGCTGCGCTGGGCCGCCGTGCGCTACGGTCCCGTGCTGCTGACGTACGGCGTGCTGAAGCTGGCCGGCTTCGCCGTCTTCATGTATCTGCTGGATTCCACGGGCGACTTCCGGAAGAAGAACCCCCGCTTCGGCGGCGGCGAGCACGCCTGGGACGTCCTTGCCAGCTGGGACGGCTGGTGGTACCAGCAGATAGCCGAGCACGGATACGACCCCGCCCTGGAACCGGTCCCGGGCGCGACCGGCCTCATCACGCTCGAGGGCAACTCGGCGGCGTTCTTCCCGCTGTACCCGGCGCTGATGCGCCTGGTCTCGGAGTGCACCGGGCTCGGACTGTTCGGCGCCGGCATGACGGTGTCCGTGATCGCCTCGTTCGTCGCGGCGCTGGGCATCTACGCCGTGACGAGGCGGCTGGGCGGCCACCGGGCGGGGCTGGTCGCGGCCGGGCTGTGGGCGGTCTGGCCCGGCTCGGGCACGGAGTGGTCGGGCTACTCGGAATCCCTCTACACGGCTCTCGCCGCGTGGGCCTGTCATGCCGTCATGTCCCGCCGCTGGCTGACCGCCGGTCTGCTGAACTGTGCGGCAGGTCTCTGCCGGCCCACCGCCGCCGCGCTGATCGCCGCCCTCGCCGTCGCCGCGCTGCTGTCCCTGCGCCGGCGCGCGGACGGTGTTCTGCGTCCGCTGGCCGCCGTGGCGATCGCACCGCTGGGACTGTTCGGCTATCTCGCCTGGGTCAACTACCGCATGGGCGACATCAACGGCTACTCCAAGCTCCAGGACGGCGCGTGGGCCCACAAGTTCGACGGCGGAGCCCACACGTTCAAGGTGCTGACGTCCATTCCCGTCGGGCACTTCGACTATCTCTTCGCCAGGGCATTCGAGGATGTCATCGGCGTCTGCGTCGTGCTGGCGGTGCCGGTGCTGACAGTGCTGCTGCTGCGTCTGCGCCCGCCGGCCGTACTCGTCGTCTACACGGTGCTGTCGTACCTCATGGTGATGACGACTCAGCAGATCTTCGGCAACGTCTCGCGCTATCTGCTGCCCCTCTTCCCGCTGTTCGTCCCTCTCGCCCTCGCGATGAGCCGGCTCGGATGGCCGTCCCTTGCCACGGTCCTCGGCACGGCCGCGCTGGCCTCCGGGTCGTACGCGGGGTATGTGCTCTTCGAACTCGGAGTGCCGTAGCCGCTGTCTGCGCGTGAGATGGCTCCGAAACATTCCCTTCACGCAGGAAGTATTTAGGGGTAACGCCCGCTGCCTACCGTGCCTGCCTTGTCGTCCCCAACCCGCAGCGAGGAGGCGTGGCATGAGCACCGAGCCACGACTGGCAGAAGTCACCGATCCGGAACCGGCGCGGAATGCCGCGCCGGGTTCCGACCAGGCCGTCAAGGAGACCCTGGAGGACTACACCCTCCGCTTCGCGCCGCGCAGTTACCGGCGCTGGACTCCGATGGTGGTGGCGACGACCGCGCTCGGCGGCATCGCCTACATGGCCGACTTCTCCATCGGCGCCGGCATCGGCCTGGCCCACGGCACCGGCAACGCGCTCCTCGCCATCGGCGTCGCCGCCGTCGTCATCTTCGTGACCGGCTTTCCGCTCGCCTACTACGGGGCCCGCTACAACATCGACCTGGACCTGATCACGCGCGGCTCCGGCTTCGGCTACTTCGGCTCGGTCCTCACCAGCGTCATCTTCGCCAGCTTCACCTTCATCTTCTTCGCCCTCGAAGGCTCGATCATGGCCCAGGGCCTGAAGCTGGGCCTCGGACTGCCGTTGTGGCTCGGTTATCTGGTCTCCACCCTCATGGTGATACCGCTGGTGATCTACGGCATGACGGCGCTGAGCAAGCTCCAGGTGTGGACCACACCGATCTGGCTGCTGCTGATGGTCGGCCCGCTGGTCTACCTGGTCGCCACCGACCCGGGGACCGTCGACCGCTTCCTCGCCTACGCGGGCACCGACGGGGACGGCGGCGTCAACACCGCCTCCGTGCTGCTGGGCGCGGGCGTGTGTCTGTCGCTGATCGCGCAGATCGGCGAGCAGATCGACTATCTGCGTTTCATGCCGCCCAAGACCGAGGCGAACAAGCGCAGTTGGTGGACGGCCGTGGTGATGGCCGGACCGGGCTGGGTGGTACTCGGCGCTGTGAAGCAAGCCATCGGTGTGTTCCTCGCGGTCTACATCATCGCCGAGGTCGGTCCCACCGCGGCCCCCGAGCCGATCCAGCAGTTCAAGCACGCCTTCGACGCGATGATGCCGTCCTGGATCGTCCTCCCGCTGGCCGTGGCCCTGGTCGTGATCAGCCAGATCAAGATCAACGTGACGAACGCGTACTCCGGTTCCCTCGCCTGGACCAACTCCTTCACCCGGGTCACCAAGCGCTACCCCGGCCGGATGGTCTTCGTCCTGGTCAACCTGGGCTTCGCGCTGGCCCTGATGGAGGCCGACATGTTCAGCTTCCTCAACAGCATCCTGGGCTTCTACTCGAACTGCGCGATCGCCTGGGTGGTCACCGTGGCCACCGACATCGGCATCAACAAGTACGTGCTGAAACTGTCCCCGCACGCCCCCGAGTTCCGCCGCGGCATGCTCTACGCCGTCAACCCGGTCGGTGTCGTGGCCTTCGTCGCCGCCTCCGCACTGTCCATCGCCATGTACTTCCACGCGCTGGGCGACACGCTCCAGCCGTACTCCCCCGTCGCCGCGGCCGTCATCGCCTTCGTCCTCACGCCGCTGATGGCCGTGGTCACCAAGGGCAAGTACTACCTGCGCCGCACGGACGACGGCATCAGCGAGCCGCTCCTGGACGAGGACGGCAACCCCAGCGCCGTCACCTACGACTGCCATGTGTGCCGGCAGCGGTTCGAGCGGCCGGACGTGGCCGCCTGCCGGACGCACGACGCCGTGGTCTGCTCGCTCTGCCTGAGCACCGACAAGGTCGGCGACCATGTGCTGCCGGAGGCGACCGCCGCAAGGTGAAGCCCGATTTCCCCTCTCCGGCGAGGCCTTTCAGCTCACCGGGCGGCATACTGATCTTGCGCTGCGCAGTGATCAGGCCAAGGGTCGGAGAGGGGATGACGGACATGACCACCGAAGGACCGGGCGGGCGGGGAAACCCCGACGAGCCGGACGGCGTTCCCTCGATCCCGGACGAGGTCTGGCTGAGGTTCCTCTCGGACAGCGAGCACTCGATACGCGCCTCCGCCCCCAGGGAGCCCTCCGCGAAGGAGCGTGCGGCGGGACGGCGGCTCCAACCCCCGCACTCCGTCGGTGACCTGTGGCAGCCGGAGGACCTGTGGGTGCGTGTGGCCTGGCGGGACCTGGACCGCCGTGCCAAGGCCCGGCGCGCGGGGCGGGTCGTCGCCACCGCCGCCGCCGTGGCCCTGGCCCTCGGGGCCTGGTCCCAGCTCTCCACCGGCGCGGGCACGGGCCACCAGCCGGGAACGGGCACCGTACGGCAGGTGGAGGGGGCGACCGCGAGGCTGCCCTCGGCGACTCCCTTCCCTTCCGGATCGCCTTTCCCGGAGCCGTCCAGGTAGCACACACAGGACGGGTGCCCTTCCGTCCTGCCGCCTAGGATGAGCCCACAGGCCGGATCCGGTCCCTCGTCCGGGCGCGGCCCCCGCAGGCGAGTCACCGGAACGCGCACGCCGACCGAAGGGGGACAGGGATGAGCGCGCCACGCCTCAGCAGTACGCCAGCGGTGCCCGGTCTCGGCGGCGCGGCGTACGGCCTTCTCGTCGATCTCGA